>JBFKLD010000078.1:0-6746 GCA_041630755.1 Thermoplasmatota archaeon | reverse complement strand
TGAAGATCTGGACGTCGATGGCGGTGATGCCCTCGCGGTTGCACCAGGCGTCCAGCTCTTCCACAAACTGGGCCAGGATGCCCTGCTTGCGGTGGCTGTCGGCCACGAAGGCGTCACTCAGGTATGCGACGCGCGTGTGGTGGTAGATTGGGGGGCGGCGCTGCTTCTGCGCGATGAGGTACCCGACGATGGTGCCTTCGTCTTCAGCAACCAATGTCAGGGTGTCCTTGCGCTGCAGGAGGCCCGTGGCGTAGCCAAAGAAGTAGTCCCCGGCGTCTTCGTTGAGGATGCGGCTGTGCGTGAGGCTCTCACGCATCGAGGCGAACTCTTGCCAGAGCTCGCTGATGCCGTCAATGTCGTCCTCTTCCAGTTTCCGGATGGCCACAGGCATGGCAAGACGCGCCGAGTCGCTTCTGGTTCATAACTTCGGCTACCTCCGCCGCCGTTCCAAAGCTGCCCTTGCCAGGGTGGGTGCGACCCGCGGCCGGGTTCCCCGTGTACCGGTTCGCGGGGTCGGCGGGGGCGGCGCGTGGGCCGCGGGCTTGCCGCAGTCCCCACACACCTGTGGCCAAAGCGTCTTATACGGGATGCTTTCCAGCGCCTCCTATGGAAGAACCGCTTGCCCGCGTGGAGATCATTCGCCACTCTGATGATCTGTTCACTGCCGTCATCTGGTCCGAGACCGAAGGCGACAAGGAGCTGCGGGCCGCTTCCCTGGACACGCTGCTGCGTGAGCTGACGATGGACCTTGAGTTCGTCGTGGGCGAGCACACCCGCGAGGGTCGTGGTCTTGAGTTCAGCGCCGAGGAGGAATTCGAGAACCTCCAGTACGCGCAAGAGTGGGAAGGGTAGTCAGGCCCCGGGGCGCAACCGCAGCGCGCTCCAGGTGTCGTCGAGGCTGATCTGGCGCACGGGGCGCACGCCTTCGTCCTTGAGGAGCGCCCACAGCTTGTCGCGGTTGAGGTCTGTGCCCAGCTTGCCAGCTTTTGGGTAGGCGATCCAAGCCATGCCGTCGGCGCGCGCTGCGTTCAGTGCTTCCTCGACCTTTGCAAGGTCGCTTGCCTGCGTCACGAATGCCAGCACTGCCGTGCCGTCATCGGAAACGGGGGCGTCCAGCTTGAAATCGTCCGGCATGAGCAACGTGCGCACAGAGGCGTCCTTGATCTGCATCTTCTTGGCATGCTCCATGGGGGTGCCAGAAGCCGCATGGTGGAAAGAGTTCCGCAACGAAATGTGGTGGCTGGGCGTGAAACTTATTGGATTTGACAACCCGCCTATGTGGCTTTCGTCAAGGGTTGGACTCCCAAGGTGCGCTGGTCACTTGGTCAATTCACACCGGCATCGAGAGCGATTAAATTACACTCTCAATCCATGAACTTCTGGTGTCGAACCACACCATGCAACGAAACAACAACCACACACACAAAGGCAAGAATCTCGGACGAATGCTGGCCACGTTGGGCGTTGTGGCGCTGCTGGCAACGATGCCCGTAGCCGTCGCACAGACTGCCACAGGAACCGCCACGAGCACCGCATCGGGCGATCTGGCCGGCGATGCGTCGGGCGATCTGGCCGGTGACGCTTCCGGCGACATCACCGGCGACGCTTCCGGCGACTTGGCTGGCGACGCTTCCGGTGACCTGGCTGGCGATGCCTCTGGCGACGTGACAGGCGATCTGGCTGGTGAATTCACCACTGACGCGACCGCCGACGCCGCCACCAAGCTCGATGCCAGCACCGACCTCGAATCGGATGTGCAAGTCGTGACCACGACGGCCGCCGAGCTTGAGGCGGATGCCTTCACCGCTGCGGCTGCCGCCGAAGCGGAAGCCAGCGGCCTGTTCGGCGCCATCCAGGCGGACGGAGACGCGCGTGCGGGTGCGTTCGTGCATTTCCAGGTCGCCTCCGATGGCAAGGCCATCGTGGACCACCGCAGCCAAGGTGCTGCCACGTTCAGCGAGGTGCGCCTGAGCGGTCAGGCCCAGCAAGAGGCCACGGCAGGTGCCACCACGAGCATCTGGACCGACCAGGCCCAGCTCGAGGCCCACGACGACGCCGAAGCCACTCTGCTGGTGAAGGCGCGCAGCCAGACCCAGGCCACCTTCAAGATGGCGGCTGACGCCCAGGCCCGCATCGTCGCGGACGACCAGGCGCGCGTCACCGCCCAGGGCCAGGAAGGCGTGCTCGCCATCCAAGGTGAAGGCCGCCTGAGCCAGGACGCAAGCGGCAACATCGTCGCCGAACTGCAGCAAGGAAGCAGCATCCGCTTCGAGGCGCAATCCTCGGCCGAAGCGGACAGCAACTGGTACCTTGAGCAGAAGGCCTACGCCACTGGCCGCCTCGGTGCCGAAGCCGCCGTTGTCCGTGCTGACGGAGAGGCCGCCATGCGCGCCGAAGAATACGTCGTGGACCTCGAAGCCAAGGCCATCGAGCAAGGCAACGTCCGTGTGGCCGTCAGCAGCGAGGATCCCCGTCCCCGTGTGATCGTCCTCGACATGGATGCCGACCTGTTCGCCTCGAGCGACGTGCGCATGCTGCACGACGGCCAAGAGGCCGTGCGTGCCAGCAGCGTTGCCGAAGTCTACGCGGCCACGGAGGCCAGTCAGGCCACCTACGCCATCGCGGAGGCCGAAGGCAAGATGCAGGCGCACGTCCATGTGCCCAGCTTCAGCACCCATGAGGTTGCCTTCGTGGAAGACGCGCCCAGCGAACCGAGCCAAGACGCCCCTGTGCCTGCCCTGGCGCTCGGGGTGCTCGCGCTCATCGGCGCGGCCCTCGTGCGCCGCCACTAAGGCGGCTGCACCTCCTTTTCCCCTTCTTCCTTACGGGTAGATGCCGCGCATCTTGACGGCATCTGCCACACTGCGCACCGCGATCATGTAGGCTGCTTGGCGCATGGTGAGATCTTCTTCCTTTTCGTAGACCGCGTGCACGCGGCGGAAGGCGTTGGTGATGATCTTGTCCAAGCGCTCATCCACCTCATCTTCGGACCAGAAGAAGGACTGGAGGCCCTGCACCCACTCAAAGTAGGACACGGTGACACCGCCAGCGTTGCAAAGCACATCGGGGATGACGTAGATGCCCTTGTCTTGGAGGATCTTGTCCGCCTGAGGCGTGGTCGGGCCGTTGGCACCCTCGGCCAAGATCTTGCAGCGGAGGTTGGGGGCGTTGTCCTTGTGGATGACGCCTTCGAGGGCGGCAGGGATGAGCACGTCCACCTCTAGCTCCAGCAGCTCCGCATTGTGGATGGGTTGGCTTCCGGGGAAATTGACGACGCTGCCCGTCGAGCGCACATGCTTCATCAAGGCAGGAACGTCAAAGCCATCCGGGTTGTGGATTCCGCCGTTGACATCCGAGACGGCGACAATCTTCATGCCCATCTCCGCCAAGAACGGAGCACAGTGGCTTCCGACGTTGCCAAAGCCCTGGATCGCGGCCGTCGCGCCGTGCAAGTCGAGGCCGATGGCCTCGGCGGCCTCGCGGACACAGAACGTGATGCCGCGGCTGGTGGCGCGTTCGCGCCCTTCGCTGCCGCCGATGTCGAGGGGCTTGCCGGTGACGATGCTGGGGCTGGCGTGCCCCTTGTTCATCGAGTAGGTGTCCATGAACCAAGCCATCGTCTGCGCGCTGGTGTTGACATCCGGTGCGGGGATGTCCACGTTCTCGCCGATGATGGGCTGGATGGCGCTGAAGTAGCGCCTGCTGAGGCGCTCCAGCTCTTCGTGGCTCAAGTCGCGCGGGTCCACGATCACGCCGCCCTTGCCGCCGCCGTACGGGATGCCGACAACGGCGCACTTCCACGTCATCCACATGGCCAGGGCCTTGACTTCGTCCAGGCTCACGTTCTGGTGGAAGCGCACGCCGCCCTTGGCGGGGCCGCGCACGGTGCTGTGCTGGACGCGGTAGCCCGTGAAGACGCGGATCGTGCCGTTGTCCATGCGCACGGGAATGCTCACTTCGAGGCTCCGCTCGGGGAACTTGAGGACTTCGTGGACGCTCGGGTCAAGCTTGAGGCGCTTGGCCACGTGGCGCAATTGCACGAGAGCCATCTCGTACGGGTTCATCTGGGTGGGCGCCTCGTCATCCATGGGGCTGAGGCCGCGCATGGGGTCTGGACTTAAATCTCGCGGACGGGCTTCCTGCCTTGTGCTCGAGTTCGCACCCGCCACGTGGAATGCGTGGGAATGGTTCCTCCACCTGTTCGGGGCGGCCTATCTGCTGGGCTTCTTCGTCTATTGGTTCCGGTTCTGGCGCCTTGCAGCGCGGTGCCGCCGCGCAGACGCGGAGGCCGAAGCAGAGCACGACGCGCTCATGCGCACGCCGTTGGGGAAATTCTATGGAAAGATGCTCGGGCGGCCGGGCCGCCTTCGCTGATCACCAGTAAAAGAAGTCGTGAGTGTCCGTCGTGGGAGTCATGCAACACTATCCTTTCGCCCTCGGATACATAATGGTTTTTGAAACCGGCAACCGGTTTTCCTCCCCGCCGGCGCTGCTTCGTGGACCTATTCGATGGCGATCCCCGGCTTCAGGGGCGCAGCCACGCCACGCTTCGGGTGTTCGGGCGCATCGTCGGCGGCGTGCACCACGGCCGTCTTGGCGCCAATCTCTTGCGCCAAGAAGCCGGATGCGGCCGCCAGGACGTCCGCTTCGTCCACGGCTTGGGCAAGCAGCATCTTCTGGGCATCGCTGAGCTTGCTCAATTGCTGCGGCAGCTTGCCCGTGAATTGCTGGACGGCCTTGCCAAGCTTGCGCATCTCGGCGTCGGCCATGACCTCCTGCATGAACGCGCCCATCGGGAACTTTCCCTCCCCGGCCATGCTGACAGCCTTTGCCGCCAAGCGCGATTTCCATGCCGGGCTTGTGAACACCGTCAGCGTCTCCGGCTCGACGTCGGCGAGCTTCTTGACGGTCTGGATGTCCTCCAGCACGTCGCGGAGGTACTGCTCCTTGGCCAAGGCCAGAGCATCCGCACCTGCAGGTTCCGGGAAGTCCGCGGTGCTGGCCAAGCCTTCGCCGCCGGCGCGGCAATGCATCTCCTCCGCGACGTGAGGCACGATTGGGCAAAGCGCCTTGGCCCAGTCCTGCACGACTTGCTGGACAAGCGACCCGTTGGCGCCGCCACGGCGCTGGTACCATCGCAGAGATTCAGGCATCCCGTACACCAGCTCCGTCACCGCCGCGCGCAGGTCGTACGTTTCGTACGCCTCCTTCGCTGCACGCAGGTGCTGGGCGACGGCCGCCTGGAGCCACGCGTCCATCGGGCCTGCTGCGCCTTCGAGGCCCAGCAGGTCCTCGGTGATGCGCGCCAAGCGCAGCACGTGCTGGCGGTAGGTGAGCACGATGTCTGGGTCCCACTCGATGTCCACGTGCGGGCTTCCGACATGGCAGTAGTACAAGCGCATCGGGTCTACGCCGTACTTCTTCGCGGCCCCCGGGATGGGTTCGGCGCCGCCTTTGGATTTGCTGATCTTGGCGCCCGCCTTCTGCGTGACCCACCAGTTGACGTAGATTCCGCGCGGCCAGAGCTTCGGGTCGTCCATGAGGCCGACCATGTTCATGATCCAGACGGGGAAGTGCACGGTCTGGTGTTCCTTTCCTCCCAGGTTGATGTCCACGGGGCCCCAGTAGAGGACGTCCTTGCGCACATCGTCCCACACAGGGGCCTTGGCGTCGCCGATGCCGTTGAACACGTAGTCGAAGAACGCGAGGCTCAGGTCCTCAGGCTGCAAGCGCCCGTCATTGACGTACAAGCTCACGACGTAGAACCACGAATAGAACGTGGAGTCCGCGATGGGTTCGACGATCCAGCCCTCCTTGAACGGGTACTCGGTGCCCAGCCAGGCCCCGCGGCGCACGCACGCGCGGTCGCCGAACCAGTCGAGGACGTTGTCCAAGTCGTCGGCGTAGCGCTGCGGGTACACGGCCATCGTGGCTGCGTGCTCCTTCGCCGTCGCCGTCCAGGCGGGGTCGGCATAGTGGATGAAGACTTGGTCGGGGATGCGGCGGATGTCGACCACCTCGCCCGCGCGGCTGATGACGGGTTCGGAGAATTGCCGGATGACGCGGCCGTGGCCGGCGTCAATGAAGTCTTGCTTGAGCTGATCTTTGGCACCCTTGATGCGCTTGCCTGCGTAATCGCCGCACAAGTCGTTCAGGGTGCCCTTGTTGAATTCGTCCGCGTAGATCTCTTCCGTGGCCGCCTCCAGCGCGTCCTTGTCCGTCTGGCTCTGGACGCCGTGCTTGGCGTTGGCCACGCGGGCAGGCAAGTCCTCGTAGCCCGGAATGTCCACAATCTGGGGGGGTTCGCCCAAGCGTTCGAGCAGCCCCGCATCGGTGTAGGCTGCAAAGTCGAACGGAGCATGGGCTGGAACCGACATGACGACGCCCGTGCCGATCATGGGGTCCACGAAGGTGCCCTGAACGATGGGCACGACCTTCTCGGTCACCGGCACGCGTGCCTGGCGGCCCACAAAGTGGCTGCCTTGGACCTTGATGCCCAGCGCTTCGGCCCGCTCGCACTGCCACTCGAGCTTCTTGCGGCCCTGCTCGGAAGCAAGCCACACTTCGCTTGGATCATCGTCTGCCACCGCGCCGCCTTGCCACACGCGCACAAGCTCATAATCGGTGTCTGGGTGGATCCAGACGTTCGTCACGCCAAAGACCGTCTCAGGCCGCAGCGTTGCGCACGGCAGCATGAGCGGTCCCTCAAGGTCCAGCCCGTGGTCATCCATGGCAAACCGGAGCGC
>JBFKLD010000077.1:0-6795 GCA_041630755.1 Thermoplasmatota archaeon | reverse complement strand
GGGTCGCTTCCCTTCCAGCTGCAGCGCGCGGCCCACGTGGGCGGCGCGGAAAGCGGCGTGACCGTCGTGCTGTCGAACGCATAGGGGCAGAACTGCTCGACAAGCATCTCGAGGAATTCCACTTCTGGCTCGACTGCCGCCGTGGGGGCGGTGGAGCCGCCACCTGCGGGCGCGTAAGGGCCAGGTCGGCTGCCCACGTCGACGACAAGGAAATCGTGGCTGACGTTGAGGCCCGTGTCCGCCCGTTGCAGGCGCGCCGTGTAGAACCCGTCGTCCAACGTGCCAGCCGCGATGGTGATCTTGCGCTTGCTCGCCTGCTTGGGCGTCGTGATCGACTCGGTATGCACAACCGGGTCGCCGGTGCCGTTGCCTTCTTGGATCGTGAGCGTCAGGACGTCGTTTTCAGCAAGGTCCGCGTCGCTGTAGTCCAGCACCACGTCTTCGTCTTCCTCGAAGGCGAGCTTGATGGCTTCGATCTCGAGGTTCTTGGCAGTCACCGTGGCCGCAGGGCAGGAGGGCAGGTCTGTGCTGTAGGTGGCGGTCTTGAGCACTTGCACCGAGTCGGAGATGTCGAAGGTCAGGCTTGCGCCACTGCCGGGAGCAACCGTCCGGTTGGGCAACGCGGGCAGGTCAACCCGGATCAATCCGCTGTCGCCTGCAGCAATCACGCTGGAGTGGCTGATGCGGTAGACGGAATCGCCGTCGCCGGTGATCCCGTCGAGAGTCAGCTCGAACTGGGTGCTGGCGGTGCCGCCGTTGGTGACGTTGACGGTGTACTGCCACACGCTGTTGTCGGCCGTGCTGAGCGTGCAGACAGGGTCTGCCACGACGAGGCCCGCATCGGGGTCCGTCGCGCCGCCCGCGGTTTCATAGTCGCCGATGTACGCAACCTTCAGGTTCGGGTCGCGGTAGCCCTTGGCGATGAGCTCCTGGACACCAGGTAGGCTGGGGAAGCTGCGGATGTGGAAGCCCATGCCTGCCTCGGTCAAGCCGAAGCGCTCGACGGCTTCGTCGTAGTTGACGTAGCCATCCGTGGGGTCCGCCGCCTCCGGCGCGAGGCGCAAGTTTTCGAGCTTGACGAAATCAATGTGACTCCCCGTGCTGTTGCGCAGGCCCAGGCGCGAGAGGCTGTCGGCAGCGTCGTCTTCGCCCCAGTCGTTGGCCCCCGGGGCATGGCCTGGGCTCTTCACCAGCAGAGAGGCGAGGGCTGCGGCCTCGATCTGCATGCCCGTGTCGGCCACCGTGTCTTCGATGGCATGGCCGGCGTCCTCGGCCACGAGGACGGCGATGCCGATGGTCGTGACAAACAGCGCCGACGCAATGACGACGGCAATCACGGAGCTGACAGCCTCTTCCTGGCGGACCACGGTCGCTCACAACAGTATAGCACCTTTAAACGTCGTGGCACCCCGCTGACGGAAGGATGTCCAAACCTGTCCAATGCTCAGCAGCTGAGCCGCGTGAAGGTTTCTTGGCTGCGGAACGTCAGCTGCATGGTGCTGTCTTGCAAAACGATCTCGACGTGTGCCACAAGCGGCAGCGTGGCGTGGCAGACGATGTTGGCTTGCAAGCGGTGGCCGCGCTGCTGCTGCAGCAGCTTCAGGTGGTCGAGGCTGGCCGTCAGATTGTCATCGAAGGCAGCAGTGCCCTGCGTGTGGTTGGCCTTCATGGCCACCACGATCTCTTCGACCACGTCGCCCAACGGATCCAGCTCCCGCAGCAGCGGCGCGTCTTGGACTTGGGCGGTGCGCGCACCGATGTCTTGGACACGGATGACGACGGCGCTCAGGCTCACAAAACCGATCACGAGCAGGATGGCGGTGAGGAGCATGATCTGCCCCCATTCGTCCCTACGCACCATACCACACCACCAGTTGAAGCGCGTAGGTCGCGTGGTCCGTCTTCGTGTCATTGGGCAAGCCGACGTGCACGTAGCATCCGCCGGGGCAGAGAACAGAGGTGTACTGCCAGGTGCCAAACAGGATGTTTTCGGGAACCACATCCTCCGCAGGCTGCGCGTATTCCCACCATTCAAGCCAGGTCACGGGTGAGGCCGTGGAGCTGTTGGGGGCGGCTGTCTGGCCGTTGGGCGCCGTCAACGTGGTCCAGCTGCTGAAATCGAGCGCCTCACCCATGGCGTAGTGGGTGGCATTCACCGTCTCATCCTTGTAAACCGTCCAGTTGGGGAAGAAGAACGTCTGCGCTCCCCGGCCGGCACGCGGTGCAGGCTCCTGCTCAGGAAGCAGGTGGAGCGTGGTGACGCCGTTGTCGAGGCGCAGCGCGTACCGCGTGCCTTCTTCCAAGACTTCGTCCAAGTACGCATCCACGTCGGTTTGGATGTCATCGTTTCCGGCCACCAGCAGGTCCATCCATTGGTGGTAGGCCAATTCCCCCGAACCAAACGGATCGTCGAAGGTGTGCGACACCAGCACGTCCAGCGTGTCGGCGGCAAAGTCACCCAGGTCGATGCCGAGGGTCTCTTGGCCCACCGTGGGGCGTTGGAGGCTTGTCAGGAACAAGATGGCACTGAACACGATGAGCGCGACCATGAGGGCCTCGAACACCGGGAACGCTGCCCGTTCATCCGCAAGGATGCGGCTGCGCGGAGTCTTGTTCGCTTTCATAGAAGTCCGATGAGCACGCGGAAGCAGAACCAGCTGGCCAGAAGCATGATGCTGATGCTGCCAAAGCCGGCAATCGGGTTGCCGCGCGTGAGCACGCCACCCACGAGGCCGCCGCCGATGCCTTGCACGATGGCCGCGTGGAAGAACAGCGTGTTGAAGTCTTCCACTTCAAAGTCCTTGAACTTGATGCCACCCACTTGCTGGCCACTGGCCGCGCCGACGGCCTCCTTGAACGCCGGGATGAACTGGGCGCTCAAGATCAGCACCACGGCGATGAACACGAAGAACGCGATGAACACGACGACCTTGTAGAGGCTCATCTGCTCATTTCTCTCGGACACGATCTGCTTGATCTCACGCGCGTCCTCACTGGCAGCCGTCAGGATGTCCACGACGTTTCCACCGGCGCGCTGCGCTTCGACGACGAGGCTCACGGTGCGGTCGATCAAGCTCGTGCGGGCACGGCCCGCAAACCGCTCGAGCGCTTCGCTGAATTCCACACCCCACTCGACTTGGGCCGCCATCATGCGGATCTCGCCGGTGAGCGCGCCGTACTGCCCCTGCGCGGCCGTGATGAGGGCGCGCGGCAGGGTCATGCCGGCGCGCGCCGATTCGGCGATGTCGCGAAGGAAATCGGGGAATTTGTCGTCCATGCCTTCGACGCGCTTGAGCTCTCGGTTGTAGAAGAAGCCGAACGGACCGGCAGCCAGGAGGATGCCAAGCAGCGCCAGGTCTGTGCTGAACTTGGGGTGGATCCCAAGCTCCACTTCGCGCTCTTCGATGGCGGTGGTCCCGGGCCGGTCGCCTTCCACCTCGACCTCTTCGATGCCCTTCTCGCTGAATTGGCCCATGCCGACCATGACGGCGAGGATGAACGCGATGAGCGCGGCGAATCCGGTGACCGCGTAGACGCTCATGCGGAACACTTCCTCGGGGCTCTTGCGCTTGCGCGACAAGAGCTCCTGCAGTGTGTCTTCGGCAGCGATGGTGCCCCGTTCGAGGTGGCGCTGCTGCAAGTAGCGCACGAGCAGGACGCCCAGCACGATGAGCGACGTGCCGACGTAGAAGATCATCATGCCCACGGTGCCGCGCGTGCCGAAGCCGGGGAGGGCGCCCGTCGCGATGGCGCCGGCAAACGCCATGGACGCCGCGACGAAGAAGAACGCGATGAGGTAGGTCCGCAGGGCGCGCTTCTTGAGCTCGATGCGCATGTGCTCGTCGGCACGCCGGCTCACTTCCACCGCGTCGCGGAAGCGGCTGTAGAGGCTTGGCAGCCGCAGCCGGATGCGCATCGCCATGAATTCGAGCAGGACGCCGAGGGTGACAATGTAGACACCTTGGTGCTGGTCAATGCCGGTCAGGACACCCAGGCTCTGCGGGATGTACATGGCCAGCAGCACACCCAAAAGCGTGAAGAGGCCGGCAACCGGCGTCAAGATCTTGGCAGCCAGGACGGCCCGGGGGCCGGGCACGTAGCTGCTGGCGTTGCTCTCGCGGATGACGAGGGCCAGCAGGTACACCAGCAGCATGAAGGTCTGGAAGAGGACGAAGTTGCGCGCGAATGCAGCGCCCGCCTGCCCCACTTCTTGGATGATGCCCAAGAACACGAGGAGGGCCAGGAATTCGATGATGACCATGATGGCCACCGTGAAGAGGGCCACGATGGAGACCATCGTGAGCATGATGTCGGTGCGGACCTTGTCAAGCGCAGCCAGACCCTTGGCTTTGCGAAGCGCGCGCCAGTGGATGCGGCCAAACAGGAACGTGCAGCTGCTCAGAACCGCCAACGCGAGCGCCAGCACCAGTGTCTGCTCGACCACGTTGAGGTCGAATCCGATGCCCAATTGGCCACCGACGTGACCAACGAGCACCGCCACGAGCAAGAAGAGGCCGAGACCCATGAGGGCCTCCATGATGCGCCGGTTGCGCTTGTCTTTGGGCCCCGCCACGGCATCTCCGCGCCGGAGGCGGTCGTCGAGTTGGCTGGAGTGGACCAGGTCGTCCATGTCACACCTCCGGAATCATGCTCTTGAGGCCCATCATGAACCCGATGTTGATGACGGGCAGGAGCAGGTAGATGATCATCTGCAGCTGGCTCATCTCGCCGCTTCCCATGAGCACGATGATGGCGACCATCACGAGCAAGAAGAGCGGGCCGGCCACGGCGGCCGTGACGTACGTTTCCGCCATCAGGCCCATGGTTTCGATGAACGACTTCTGCTCGATGCGGTTCTCCCATTGGTAGCGGCTGGCTTTCTGCCGGAAGTAGGCGTTGAGGTCGCCACCGGAGGTGACGGTGGTGATGGCTCCTTGAAGCAGCTCTTGGAACTTGACGGACGGGCTGCGGTCGATGCTGCGGCGCAGGGCCGTGACGATGTCCTTGCCGTGCACTTCCAGGTCCTTGTAGATCATGGCCGACTCCTTGGCCACTTCGCCGTAGATCTCCTGGCGGCTGAGCGACTTGAACACTTCCGCGGGAATGACGCCGGCGCTGGCCATGGCGGCAATGTAGTTCGTGGCGTAGGGAAGCTTCAGCTCGATGTCCTTGCGGCGCTTCTTTGCGGCGCTTCCAGGACTCGCCATGAGCGCCACGTGGCCGACCCACGTGAAGACGATGGGGACCAAGATGCCAAGGCCGTAAACTTCGGCGCCAAGGCCCAGGAGACTTGCGGCGACGCCAGCAAGCAGCAGCCCGAACACGAAGGAGAACGCGGCGGTCAGGATATCATAAAACCAGACCGTTGCCAGGTACGCATCTGCGCGCACGGGCATCTGGGCTTTGCGCAGGCTTTCTTCGAGCTTCGGCAAAGCCTTGCTGCGCCGCACGAGCGGCGCAAAGAGCCGGTAAGCCAAGCGTTGCGTGCCGGTCAGCGCCACTTAGGTCCCTCGCTTGCGCACACTTCCTTTCTTTTCCGGTTCGTCGGACGGCGGACCCGTCGGAGCCGGGCGGGGCTTGGGCGCGCCGGGGTTGCTTGGCGGGCCCGTCGGGGCGGCCTTGGGCGCAGCCGGGGCCTCCACGGGCTTGGCCTGCGGGGCGTCCTTCGGCGTGGCCCGCCCGGGGGCCGCCCGCGTGGTGCCCGTGCTTCCAAGATCCGTTTTCTCGGGCACATCTTCGCCGCTAAACGGCGGCTCCACGGTGGCCGGCTTCTCCAGTTCTTCGGGAAGCCACTGCTCGCCCTTGGCGACCTTCTCCATCACCGTGGGCTTGTCCTTGTAGTAGGTGGCGATGACTTGGGACACTTGCGCGTAGTCGCGAAGCTCTGTGTCCACCATCCAGTTGATGACCTTGACGCGGTCGTTCATCTCGACGGCGATCTCCTTGGCGGTCTTGCCCGTCTCCGCGGCGATGCGCTCGAGTGCGTAACTGACGCCCGAGTACACGAAGCGGTCCGTGCTGGGCTCCCAGTGGAACACTTCGTTGGTGAGGATCTCGCGCGTGTTGGGGTCCAAGCCGACGATCTCGGTGAGCTGCTTGGTGCGGCGCACGCGCTTTCCGGCGACCGTGGTCTGCACTTGGACTGCCACCACATCGAGGGCTTCAAGAAGCGCGCGAGGGATGTTGATGGGGTCCGATTCGAGACGGTGGATGACCGCATCCACGCTGTCGGCGTGCATGGTTCCGTAGGCGGCGTGGCCGGTGGCCATGGCCTGGAACAAGCTGTAGGCTTCCTGGCCGCGCACTTCACCAACGATGATGTATTCGGGGCGCTGCCGGAGGGCATTCTTGAGCAGCTGGAACATGTCGATCTCACCGGCTTGGCGGCCGTGGGCGTCGCGGGGCCCGAAGCCGCTGCGGGTGATGCCGGCGATCCAGTTCGGCTGCGGGATGTTGATCTCGCGCGTGTCTTCGATGGTGACAACCTTCAGCTGCGGCGGGATGAACAGCATGATGGCGTTGATTGCCGTCGTTTTGCCGCTGGCTGTGCCGCCCGCGTAGATGGCGCTCATGTGGTACTGGATGACCATCCAGAGGTACGCAAGCATGGCGCTGCTCATGGTTCCGAACCGCACCAGGTCAATGGGCGTGAACGGTGTCTCGCGGAACTTGCGGATCGTGAACGTGGACCCGCGCGCCGTCACTTCTTCCGCAAGCGTCGCGTTCAACCGGGACCCGTCCGGGAGCGTGGCGTCGAGCAGGGGTTCGGCGATGCTGATGTGCTTCCCCGAGCGT
>JBFKLD010000076.1:0-6812 GCA_041630755.1 Thermoplasmatota archaeon | reverse complement strand
GAAGACCCCGAAGCCGAAGCTGCCCATGCGGCGTGGATGGCTTGCTGGGCGGCCGATGACGCCGGTGCCGGACGCGAATCCGAAGCGGTGTGCGCGTCGTTCTACACGCCGGCTCTTGAAGCCGCTCCCGAGCAGCCCGTCGAAGAAGTGGTCCCGGTGGCTTCGGCGCAGCAAGTGGTCCTCGACACCGTGACGGATGCCGAGGATGCCATTGCGGAGATCCAAGAGGACCCGACGAAGGCTCCGAGTGTCGTGGAGCGCTTTGTGGGTGCCACGCTGGCACGCCTGCTGGATGCCGCCGGCTTGAGCTTGAGCCTCGGTGCCGCGACCGCCGCCGGTCTCGGCGCCCTTCTTGGACTCGGTGCTGCGGGCTGGGCTGCCGTCGGCTCCGCGGCCGGCGCGCTTGGACTCACGGTCGCCTCCGGCATCGGCAACCTGCTCACCGTGGGCGTCATGGGCGTCGGCGGCTACGCGGATGCCAGCGGGGGCCTTCTGGCGGCCGCCGGTGGCCTGATGGGAAGCTTGCTGGCAGCCGGCACCTCCGGTGTGGCCGGTTGGGCCCAGGGCAGTCTCCAGACGGGAGCCGCCTTCCTTCAGCTCGTGGGCACGGGCATGGCCTCCAGCCTGGACGTCTACGCCTCGGTTGGCGGTGGCATCGCTGACGGCGCATCCGCGGCCGGTGACGCTGGCCAGAGCGGCCTCTCGCTCGTGGGTGCCGCCATCGCCGGTGCGGCCAAGGCCGCCGGCCAAGCCATCGCCGACGGAGCGCAGGCGATGCTCGAGGCGGCCCAGAACCTCTTCGGAAGCATCGGCGACACATTCGTGCCCGAGCCCGTCGAAGTGGACGTGCCCGTCAGCGTGGACGTCGGCCTGGAGCTGCCCGAGCTTCTCTGAGTGCGCGGTTTCGCGCCCCTTTGCCTCTTCTCCTTTGTTGCGCCCGCCAAGCCGGCCGAAGTTTCATCCAAACGACCACACGCTTTATCTGTCCTGGTCCGGCTCCAGGAGTGTCATGTGGAAAATTGTGGGAGCTACGGCTTGCCTGATTGCGCTGCTTGCCCCGACGGCGATGGCCGGCGAATGGGACACCGACAGCGTGGAAACCACGATCGAAGAGCTGCGCGCGACCGTCTCGCAGACCCGCGAGGCGGCCATGGATGCCGCCCACGAGGCCGAAAAGCAAGGAGCGGATGCCCAGAAGGAAGCCGACGAGGACGTGCGCGAGCAGAAGCGCGGCGCACGCACCCTTGAAGCGGACGCCCGCAAGCAGGCAGCCGACGCCGTTGCCGAGGCCCAGGAGTCCGCCGCGCAGCTGGTTGTCCTTGCCGAAGACCTGGTCATCACGCCGGTCCAGCAGGCCAGCCAAGAGCTGATCGCCTCCCTGGATCAGGCCCCCGAAGAGTCCACCCCGACTCCCATGGCCCCGCAGGCCGAGGCCGCCGCCCCGGTCAGCGCATCGTACGTGACGCCCCTGCTTTGGGCCGCCGGAGCGATTGCCACCGGTGGCGCCATGCTCTTCTGGATGGCAGGCAGCAGCAGTGCCAGCGCCGCCGGCGCTTCGGAGACCCTCCGCCGCGTCCTGCCCGGCGCAAGCCCGCTTTTCACCCGCTTCGAGAAGGACACCGTGCTTGGCCACCCCAAGCGCGAAGAGCTGTACCGCCTCGTCATGGAGACCCCCGGCATCACGCTCCAGGACCTTTGCACCTCCACGAATCTGAGCCGCACCGCCGTGGCGCACCACATGCGCCTCATGGAGCAGCAGCACCTCATGGTCAGCAAGCGCGTCGGCCGCAGCCGCCACTTCTACGAGAACGGCGGCCGGTACGGACGCGAGCAGAAGGATGCCTACGCGGTCCTTCGCAACGACCGCACCCAGGACGTGGCCAACTACATCGCATCCAACCCTGGAGCGATCCAGAAGACCATCTGCCAAGCTCTCGGCATCCAGGCAAGCGTCGCGCACTGGCACGTGCGCCGCCTCGCCGAGGCGAAGCTGGTGGAGCCCGTGCGCCAAGGCCGCACGGTGAGCTACTACCTCAGCGGCCCTCTTCCCTGAGCGGCTCCAGGACCCCCTCTTCCCAATCCAATTCCCACCCCACGGGGTGGGTGGCTTTGCTTCCCGGAAGGGCCTTGTCGATCTGCTCGAAGAATGCGAGCAAGATGCGCCCCAAACCGACTTCCACGCGCAGCAGCGACTCCGTCAAGCGCGCCATGCGGCCCGCCGTGATGCGGATTCCTGCGGCCACGCGGGCGTCGTCGCGCAAGCCGGCAAGCAGGCGCCACACGGCACGAGCGACAAGAAAAACGATGCCCACGAGGATGCCCACGACCATGTAGCCAGCCCGCAGATCCAGAAGGCTGCGCAGGGCGCTGGAGCCGCCGACCTGGTACTGCAGATGGGCGTGGCCAAGGATGGCGAAGCTGGCGCTGAAGAGGATGGCCAGCCACGGCCCGGCGTTCTTTCCGCGCAATAGGAACTGCGTCCGTTGCAGCGTCGTGTACGACACGTAGACCCAGGTGCCCACGAGGGCGAGGTAGGCCACGACGCTGCTTCGCAAGCCCGTGCCGCCAAGCGCCCGGACGCCGTCAAGAAGCAGTGCGGCAGCCAAGGCACTGATGACGACGAGGTGGACCTCTTGGAGGCTGCGTGCCCCCACGATGCTGTTGAAGGCACGCACGAACCAGTACGACCCAAGGACCACGGTGGACGCAAGCGCCGCAATCCACACCGAAGGCAAGGCGCCCAATCCCTTGAATGGCAACCCGACGGCCAAGCCCACAGCGAGCACGCTTGGCGCAATCATCCAGACAGGTTGGCGAAGGTGCAGCAAGCGGTGGGCATCGTACACGACTTCTTCAAGGACGAACACCAGGTAGAAGCCGGCCAGCGCGTAGACCAGAAATCCCACCACGATGGCGATCAGAAAGAGGTCATGCTGGCTGAACGCCACGCGCGTCCACGCAGTCATGCCGTAGAGGGCCAAGGTCACCACGCCCGCGACCACCACGGCCCGCGAGCCCATGCGCGCCCACATGCCAAAGGCGCTTAGCAAGAACGTCAGAGCCAGCAGCGGCGCCAGGCGCTCCGTGAGCGCCCGCGTGGCAGGCCACAAGAAGGGCGCAAGCGCGGTGAAGGCCAACAGGAGAAGGCCGGCGATGACCCACCCTTGGCGCGCCCGGAACGTGCGCGGATCTCTGCCCTTGCGCATGCGCCGCAGGGTGGGGTCCACGATGGGGGACACCGACGGAAGGCTTTGACGCCTCCGGGCCGTGATTTTTTCTATGCGCAGGGGGATGTCTGATGGTGAGCGAGGTGCACGAACTTCTGGTCAATCATTGCCCAAGCATGTTCTCGGTCCACGATCTTGGGGGCCAAGCGATCTACGTGTCGCCCAGCATGAAGGAGCTGTTTGGCCATGACCCAAAGGATCTGATCGGAACCTCGGCGTTCGCATTCATCCACCCAGACGACCTCGAAGCGACCATGGAGCAGCACGACGCGGGCATGACGAGCACGGACCCGCGGTGGGGCATCTGCCGCTTTCGCACCGCGAGCGGAGAGTACGTGTGGACGCGATGGATCGCCCGCGTGAGCCGCAATGCGCAAACGCAGGAGCCGCAGCACATCATCCTCGCCATGCACCCCATGCCGGAGGGGCACACCACCGGAGGGCGCGTCGCATGAGCGACGCCGTCTACGGGCAGCGATTCTTCGAGGACGTCGTCGCCCAGAGCCCCGTCATCTTGTCCCAGCATGATCTCGACGGCAGGTTCCGCTTCGTCTCTGCGGCTGCGAAGCGCTACTTGGGCTACGAGCCGGACGAGCTGGTCGGCGAAGATCCGTTTGCATACATGCACCCGCAGGACGTGAACCGGGGGCGCGAGGTCCACGAGGCAGCGCGAGCGGACACCACCCCGGTCGAAGTGGTGCTGCGCATGCGCACGGCGCAGGGCGCGTACGTCGCGATGCTGTGGAGAGGGCGCGTCGTGGTGGATGACACGGGAGAACCCGCGTGCTTCGTCTCGACGATGGAGCCTGCTCAGCTCGAGGAGTAGTCGTAGAAGCCGCGCCCGGTCTTGCGACCGAGATGGCCTGCTTGGACCTTCTGCACCAGCAGGGGGCACGGGCGGTACTTGGGGTCCTTGAAGCCATCGTAGAGCACGTTGAGGATGGCCAGGCACGTGTCCAGCCCGATGAAGTCCGCGAGCGTGAGCGGACCCATGGGGTGGTTCATGCCGAGCTTCATGATGGCGTCAATGTCCTCCGCTGTGGCCACGCCTTCGTTGAGGCAGAAGATGGCTTCGTTGATCATGGGCATCAGCACGCGGTTGCTGATGAATCCCGGGAAGTCCTCGCAGGGGTGGCATTGCTTGCCCATCTTCTGTCCCACGGCCAGCACCGTGTCAAGGGTCTCCTTGCTGGTGTCTGCACCGTTGATGACTTCGATGAGCTTCATCAGCGGAACCGGATTCATGAAGTGCATGCCGATGAACTGCTGCGGCCGCTTGGTGGCGCTGGCCAGGAGGGTGATGGGGATGCTGGACGTGTTGGATGCGAGGATGCCGCTTTCCTTGACGATGCCGTCAAGCTCCTTGAACAGGTCCACTTTGACTTGGGCATTCTCGACGATGGCTTCGACCACGAGGTCGCAGTCGGCGAGGTCTGCGTTGGCCGTGCTGGTTGTGACGCGCTGGCGGGCGGCGTCGGCGTCCGCCTGGTCCATGCGGCCCTTCTCCACGAACTTGCCAAGGCTCTTCTCAATGGTGGCCACGCCACGCGCCACAAAGTCGTCCTTGAGGTCTACGAGCACCACTTCGTAACCGGCTTGTGCGGCCACTTGGGCAATTCCGGCACCCATCTGGCCGGCTCCGACAACACCGATGCGCTTGACGTCCATGGGCCGCCATCGCCTGCGGGTGAAAAGGCCCCCGGTGGGTTGCTTTACTATACGCTAGGCCCAATCCTGGTTCATGGGCAGCGACGCTTACGCAGACCTGGCGGTTCCCGTCGTCGCCCACGGGCAGATGAACCGGACCGCCAAGCGCGCGTTCGGGACCTGTCCGCCACTGGCCGAAGGCCTCATCGAATGGCCCAAGGAGCGCCCCCGCATCTACCGCGTCGCACAAGCTGCGCCAGATGTCTGGTTCTTTGCAGACGTGACGCAAGAGGTGGAGGACGCGCGGGCGGCCACGCTTGCCGCGCAAGTCCAAGCGCTGATGATGCGCGACCCGTCCGAAGCGCTGCGCGTGCTAGCCGGCCGCGCGTGGCGTGCCGTCGAAGTGTGGCTGCTGCGCGGCGACGTCTTTGAACGCGACATGGTGTGGGTCGACCACACGCACGAGGGCTGGCGCCACGCGCCGGCCCCCACGTTCAAGATGGGCCATGGATTTCCTGGCCGCGCCGCCAGCTCACGCCAGATCATCCGGTCCCAGAACCTGGAGTCGGAGTCCCAATTCTCGCGTCGCAACGAGGCCGCAGCCCAGGGATTTCGCGCCGGGGCCGCCGTGCCGCTTCTTGACGACGGGGCGGCCATCGGCGCCGTCCTGTTCCTAGGGCCGGCGATGCCCGCAAGCGATGTGAGCCTCAAGGCCGCGGCCTTGTTGGCACAGATGGTCCGCGGGCGCAGCGACGGGGTGGCCCAAGCGATCCAGGATGGCCGCGTTCGGGCATGGGCCGAAGCGGCATCGGATGCGTTTGTGTCTTTGACCAAGGAAGGCAAGGTGCTCTTTGCATCGAGATCGATGCGGACAGTCACGGGGCGCGGAGAATACGACTTCATCCACCGAGAATTCGCGCCATTCGTCCACCCCGACGACCGTGCGGCTGTGCAGCTTTCCCTCGAGCGGTCGGCGACGGTGCGATTCCGCCTTCGTGATGCCGCTGACCGCTGGCTAGAGGGCACCACCCAGGTCCAAGACGACGAGGTCGTGCTGGTCCTGAGAGATGTCACGGCGAGGGTGCAGACCGAAGACGATCTTCGCCGCAGCAATCTGGAGCTTGAGCAATTTGCGTACGCAGCCAGCCATGACTTGCAAGCGCCTCTTCGTGCGATCAGCGGCTACTTGCAGATCCTGGAGATGGATCACGGCGACAAGCTCGACGACGACGCGCGCAACTGCATTGCCCGGAGCGTTGGCGCGGCGGAGCGGATGCGTTCGATGGTCAACGCGCTGCTGATGTACAGCCGCGTGGAGACCCGCGGCCACCCCCTGGAAGACGTGGACCTGCAGTCCGTGGTCCAGGTGGCGCTGGACAATCTGGGCAACCCGGAGGGAGTCACCGTGGACCCGCTGCCACGCGTCATGGGGGACAAGAACCAGCTTGCGCAAGTCTTCCAGAACCTCATCGAAAATGCGCGCAAGTTCGGCGGGACCAAGATCACCATTGACGCATCTGCGCACCCGCGCTACCACATCATCCGCGTCACAGATGACGGGCCGGGGATCCCCGCCAATCAGAGAGACCGCATCTTCCGCATCTTCCAGCGATTGCACCGCCGCGACGAGCACCCTGGCACCGGAATCGGCCTTGCCCTGTGCCGCCGGATCATGGACCGCCACGCGGGCGCCATCGAGCTTGACCCGAACTACAGCGCAGGCGCACGGTTCTTGTTGCGGTTCCCCATCGGGGATTCCTGATGGACGCGAGGTTGATCCGCATTCTGCTCGTCGAAGACGACGAAGATGACATCACGCTGACACTCCACGCGCTCCAGCGTGCCAAGTTCGGCAACACTGTTGAAGTTGCCCGCGACGGCCTGGAAGCCTTGGACGTGCTCAACAAGAGTGGCGGGCACGCAGATGCCGAGCGGCCG
>JBFKLD010000075.1:0-6832 GCA_041630755.1 Thermoplasmatota archaeon | reverse complement strand
TTGCCCACTTGCTGGTCAATGTCTGCCTTGAGGCGGGCAAACGAGTTGAACACCTCGTCTGCTTGCTCGATCTCTTTGCGCAGCTCCCACACGGGTGTGTACTGGGTCTGGACCGTCACCAATGTGATCACCACGAGCGCCATGACCATGACGGCGCCGATGACGTTGCTGATGGCGTCTTCGCCCTTCATGTGGTGATCACCCGGGCGTAGTCGACACGCAAGGTGCCTTGGGTTGGGCTGGAAGCGAGGGATTCGAAGCGCACTTGGACGCTGCCGCCGTTGTACTCGGCCAAATTCAAGCTCGTGCTCCAGTCTGTGAATGTGGTCTGGTCCAGGATCGTCGCCCGGGCGTTCCATGTCGCTCCGTCCCAGATGCTCACCCGGAACGTTTCGCTTGTCACGCGGTAACGCAGCTCCAGCCCGTAGGTCGTGGCCGCGAGGGGCGCGCTGAATGAGTAGTCCACGTTGAGCCCTTGGCCCGCGTCGTAGGTGACGACCGCAAACACGTAGTCAATGCGGAACTTCCCGTCGTTCTCGTTGCCGTTGGTCGCATCGTAGACGTTGCGGGGCTTGACGTAGACCTCGAGGTCCTTGATGTCATCCCAGGTCCACGATCCGCCCCCCGGGCGCCGGTTCGTCACGTCAAATCCAATGTCTGACCATGCGGCGCTTCCAGTGATGATCGGGCTCAAGGTGCTGCAATTTTGCAGGATGCAACCCGCCAATTGCCAACCATCGTTGAGGAATGGACCGATCTCCTGGCGGATCTTGACCGTGACCGTCTGTGGCACGCCCGGCGTGGATGCCGGGTCTGCCAAGCCGTACTGGAGGCGGTGCTCCTGGTTGCGGTCGTAGTCTGCTTCGCCGCCTGCGATGGCGAAAGCCTTGTTGGTGTTGCTCCACCGGGGATGGTCCTTGGTCACCGCGGTGGCGCTCAGAGTCATCGACCCTCCCCCGCCGCCGCTTGACTCTGTGAGCACGGCCGACGCATCGCTGTCGCCTGCCGCCTGGCTGGCTGCGAAGTTGGTCACCGTGCCCTGGTTTGCCGTGTGGCTCGCGGGATACGTGGTGACTGCCCCAACGAGCTCGACCTTGTCCTTCTGGATGGGGCTCTCGCCTGTGTTGCCTTCGGTATCCTTCAGGTTGGTCGCCTTGTATGTGATGATGGCGCCGGCCTCGCTGCTCCATCCGCCTGCGGGGGCGTCAATCGTTGCTTGCCACTGGTCGGGACCGATGTTGATCATCGCCTTGGGCGAGCCGGTGCCGACCGTGTATTCGAGCACGGGCACAGCGGTTCCGTCCACGGAGCCGCAGGTGTCCACGAGGGTCATGTTGACCGTGATGTTGGTTGAGCCGCTGAGGCTGTTGATGTCGGGGGGTGTCTGGACGAACGCGGCTGCGGGTGGCGAGATGTCGGGGCTGCACGAGCCTGTGGATGCTTGCGCGCCGAGGCTCGCCAGAGCGACGCTGGCGCCCGCTTGATCGACCACGATGTCCACGTCCACATCCGCGTCCACGGCCAGCAGGTGCGTGGTGGTCCAACGCTCGCCGATGCTGAGCCGTCCACCTGAGAATCCCAGTGCTGCACCCGAATACGGTGTCATGGCGCCATCAATCGTCACTTGGATGCGCGTCGTGTCCTGCACAAGGTCTTCGCCGCCCCTGTGGCGCAGGATGACTTGCTCATCTCCCGTGCCCCATGCCAAGTCGTCTCCGGGGTCGAGCCGCAGCGCGAGGTCCACAGCCACATCCGGCGTCGGGGCAGGCATCTTCAGCACGGCAAAGGACAGTCCTCCGACTGTCAAGACCGTGATGCCCACCAAGAGCAACGAGCCGACGATGTCCGAAAGCCCGCGCTCGTCCGACCTCCACTTCACAGGAGGTAGGTCGCCTGCCGCTTTATAACGGGTTCTCGCGGAAAACGCGCCTAAGGCGTCATTCTTCCGCTGTGTGGGGCAGCGGCATGCTGGCTGCGATGAGGCCGCCGCCAACCAGCGTGACCAGGGTGGCGAGGATCATGGGGTCGCCTTCGACGATGGTGCCTGTGATGAGGGCGCCGATCGCCAAGCCAAGCACAACCCAGAGCGTGATGCGCAAGTTGTCGTTGGCCAGACGGATGCCGTACATCGCCGCGGCCATGAAGAGGCCCAGCAGGCCCCAGAGGCCCCAAGCCGTGCCGAACGCGGGTTCAAAGAATGCAAGGTACAGCCAGACACCCAGGATGATGCTTCCAAGGAAGACGCTCGTGGTCTGGTTGCTGTTGAGGCCCATGCAAGGCCAATTTCTTGGCCCTACTTAGATTCGTACGAACGCGTGTCGGCACATGCCGAACATTCCGGCATCCTCGGGTCGTGGCCTGCCGAGGCCTTTTCAGGGGGCGGCATGTGGGCGCATCATGCGCGGGCGCATGGGTCTGCAGACAGTCTTGGTCTTCCTGCTGGCCGTGGTTGTCGGGCGGCTGGCCCTCGAGCGCACGGGCATCGGCCTTGTCCTTCTGTGGCTGGCCGTTCCTCTGGTCGGGGTCGTGCTTGCGGCCATGTACGGGCGCGCGGGCTTCGTGCTTGCCTTGGTGTTTGCTGCGACGGCGCTGTCCGCGCGCATCCTGTTTGCCAACGTGGATGCGGCCTGGGCCTTGCTGCTTCTTGTGCCGGTTGTGGTGGTGACGCTCTTGATGGCCACGCACGTTGCCCGCACCATGTGGCGCGAGCGCAAAGGAAGAGAGAGGGAAGAGGACGCGTAGGTTTACGCGTTGGCCAGGTAGGGCAGACCGGTGCGGCTGTTGATGCCGACCTTCTTGCCGTCGGGCATGTCGCAGGGACTGCCGCTGTTGGGCGTGTTGCCCTTCTTCGAAAAGAAGTAGATCGTCTGCTGGCGTCCGCCCTTCAGCTCGACATCGCGCTTGTGAAGGACGTAGGTTCCCTTGTCAGTGGTGTGTTCGTAGGGCATAAGGCATCCCTACCCAACGAGCCGGCGGGGGGTACTTGACCGTGCCGGAACGCAACAGGAGGGCCCCAGGAGGGGAAACGGCACCCTTGGACCCGACAAAAGTGGCGCTCGATGTCCACTTGAGGGCCTTCGCTATTTGAACGAAGGGTGCGCCAAGGGCGCAAGACTACCAAACGATAGTCCGGACGACCGGAATCGAACCGGCAACCTGCGGATCTACAGTCCACCGCTCTGCCTATTGAGCTACGTCCGGGGACGAGGGCGGCCGACACGGGCCTTGTTCTTGACCCTTGTGGGTCGCATCACGGACTACCTTGGACACAAAGGCTACAAAACGCCCTCGGCTGGGGCGCTCGTGGACACCCCTGCGGACCGCAAATACACTGCCAGCCACGAATGGGTGCTCGTCGACGGCGATGTGGCCACCATCGGCATCACCGACCACGCCCAAGACGCCCTCAACGACATCGTCTACGTCGAGCTGCCTGCCGTGGGCGACACCTTCGACCAAGGCCAAGAGTTCGGCGTCGTGGAATCCGTCAAGTCCGTAAGCGACGTGTACGCCTCTGTGGCCGGTGAGATCGTCGCCGTCAACGACGCCCTCGAGGACGCCCCCGAGACCATCAACGAAGACCCGTACGGCGCCGGTTGGCTCATCAAGATCAAGATGACCGACCCGAGCCAAGTGGACGGCCTGCTCGACGCAGCCGGCTACGAAGCCACCATCGAATGATGCGCTGGCTGCTGGTCGGCCTGGCCGCAAGCGTCGCGCTCACGGCGCTCCTTTGGTGGCTGACTGGCTCCTTCCTCGGATTCTTCCTCTTCCTGCCCTTTCTCTTTGTCCGCCGCAAGGGGGTGCCGTGCCCGGCGTGCGGCACCACCTACGGGGGAGACACTCGTTTTTGCCCTCGCGATGGCACACCGCTTCAATCCAGCGCGGAGCCTCAGTAGAATCCGTGGGTTCCAGGGCAGAAGGATATACTCCCGGACATGCCATCTCGATGCATGGCCTCCGACCCGCGCAAGATTGCGGTCCCCCACCCCATGGTGGCGCGCTACCTGTCCCTGCTGCACGCGGGCAAAAGCGTCACCCCCTTCTACGCGCCCGACGCCGTCGTGGATGCCATGGGTGAACGCGTGGAAGGCCGCGGCGAGCTGGAAGATGCGCTCAACCACCGTCTGCTTGCCGGCGTCCAAGTTCTCGCCGCGCACCCCCTGCCCGGCCGGCCAGGTTGCGTGGCCTTCGCGACCCGGGTCAAGGGCCGCTTCGGTGAGCAGAGCATCCACCATGAGTGGCGGCTGCGCGAAGGGCAGATCACGCACCACCGCATCCTCCTCGCACGCGAGATGATGGCGGCCTGAGCGGCCGTCCGCGCCACTTCTTCAGCCAATCATCACGCCCACTTCCTCCAACTTCCCGCCCATGGACGTGCCCCTCCATGACTCCCTTTCCGGCCAGGTTGCGCTTCTTTCCGGCAGCAACCGCGGCATCGGCGCCGGCATCGCGGCCAAGCTGGCCGAGCTTGGATGCGCCGTCTACGGGGGTGCCAGGGACATCGGCACCCTCATCGGAGTCGAGGAAGAAAGTGCGGGCCGCATCCGGCCCGTCGAGCTGGATGTCACCGATGATGCCAGCATCGATGCGGCGGTCGAAGACGTCTTGGACGTGGCCGGCCGGCTGGACATCCTGATCAACAACGCCGGCGTTGGAGATTGGCACGGCACCACCCTCGCGTCCCTCGACACCGAGAAGCTGGATGCGGTGCTGCGCACCAACGTCCGTGGCCCGATGCTGCTGACCAAAGCCTGCCTCCCGGCCCTCCTGAAGACGGGTGGGCGCGTGGTGAACATCTCCAGCGGCATGGGGGCACTGGGTGAGGGCATGAGCGGGTCCGCCCCTGCGTACCGCGTCAGCAAGACTGCCCTGAACGGCCTGACCGCCTACCTCCACGGGGAATACGGGCCTCGCGGCCTCATCGCCAACAGCGTCTGCCCTGGCTGGGTCCGCACCGGCATGGGTGGAGCTTCGGCGCCCCGCAGCATCGAAGAAGGGGCCGACACGCCCGTGTGGCTCGCGCAATTTGCCAAAGGTGCCCCTGGCGGTCGTTTCTGGCGCGACCGGGCCATCATTGACTGGTAGCGGTGGAAGCGCTTTAACGCGGCCTCCAGTCCGACGCCCGTGCACCTGATCCCGAACCACTCCCGGGAACAGGAGCTCTGCGGCGCCATGGGCATCCACAGCGTCGAGGAGCTCTTTGCGGATATCCCCGCCCGCCTCCGATTGGACAAGCTCGATCTGCCCGACGCGGAGCCGGAGCGGTACCTGGCCAGCCGGCTGCGCCGCACCCTGTCCAAGAACCGCACCTACGACAACATGCCCATCTTCCTCGGTGGTGGCCTCAAGCCGCAGCACGTGCCCGCAAGCGTGCGGGCCGTGATCCACCGCCAGGAGCTCATCAACGCGTACACGCCGTACCAGCCCGAAGTGAGCCAGGGCCTGCTCCAGTGCCTGTTCGAGTACCAATCTTTGATGGCCGACATCACGCGCATGGAAGTCGTCAACTCCTCCATGTACGACGGCCACACCGCCTTGGGCGAAGCGGGCCTCATGTGCCTGCGCCACCAAGGCCGCAAGCCGCGCTTCCTCGTGCCGGCCCACCTTTCGTGGCAAAAGCGCAGCGTCCTCGAGAACTACGGGCGCGGCGCCGGATTGCACGTGGACACCTTCGGCTACGACGATGCGACCGGCGAAAGTGACCTTGCGGATCTGGAAGCCAAGCTTGGCGACGACGTCTGCGGTGTCTACCTCGAGAATCCGAACCACTTCGGCATCTTCGAAAGCCAAGCAAAGCAGGTCGCGGAACTGGCCCACGCGGCCGGCGCTCTGTTTGTCATGGGTGTGGACCCCACCACCCTCGGAGTCGCCGCACCGCCAGGACACCTTGGGGCGGACATCGTCATCGGCGAAGCCAGCTGCTTCGGCGGCGCCCCCCAATGCGGCGGACCGCTGCTGGGTCTCTTCGGGTGCACCGAGAAGCTGGTGCGCAAGATGCCCGGACGCCTCATCGGCGCCACGCATGACGAAGAGGGCCACCGCGGCTACGTCATGACCCTCCAGGCTCGCGAGCAGCACATCCGGCGATCGAAGGCCACCAGCAACATCTGCAGCAACGAAGCCCTCATGGCCAACATGGCTGCGATGCACCTGACGCTCCTCGGCCGCACAGGGCTGCGCGACATGGGTCTGCACAACCTCAAGGTCGGCACCAAGTTGGCCAAGACCCTCGCGGCCGTGGGCCTTGAACCCCGCTTCAGCGGCTCCTTCTACAACGAAGTTGTCACGTCCGTGGGCGACGCCGACGCGTTCCACGAGAAGGTCCTGGCCGCTGGCGTGCACCCTGGCCTCCGCCTGGGCCCCGACGTGCCGGCACTGGCCGACTGCATGCTCTGGGGGAGCACCCCGGTCCACACGCCCGACGACTTCTCTGCGCTCGAAGCGGCCCTGCGAGGTGTGGCATGAGGTTCCAAGCGCAAGGCATGGTCTTGCCTCACCAGGTGCCCTTGCCCGTCGAGATCGCCCGCCCCGGCAGCACCGGCGTCAACATGGGCCACATCCGCAACGAGGAAGGCCTGGCCGACCGCGTCCCGGAATCTCTCCAGTATGACCCCACCGGCGACGGCGGCGACTTCGGCCTCACCGAGCCCGAGGCGGTCTACCACTTCACGCGCCTCAGCCAGAAGAACTTCGGCAACGACACCGCCCTGTACCCGCTCGGCTCGTGCACCATGAAGCACAACCCGAAGGTGTGCGACGAGGTGGCCAGCTGGAGCATGGTCAACCTGGTGCACCCGGAGCAAGACCCACGCACCATCCAGGGCTACCT
>JBFKLD010000074.1:0-6913 GCA_041630755.1 Thermoplasmatota archaeon | reverse complement strand
GTGCCTCGGATGGTAGGCTGGGGGACGCCGCTGCTGCTGTTCGTGGCCTCGACCTTGATGCTGCGCGTCGTGGCCTCCCGCGCGTGAGGCTTTTCCCTCCAGCCCTGCTGCGATGCTTGATGGCAATGCGGCTTCTTCCTGGCGAACGCATCGAAGCCGAGCTGCGGCCGCATGTGCTGAGCTTCGGGCCCCAATTCTTTGTGGCGCTCCTTCCGGCGCTGTGGGCCGTCTTCCTCCTCTGGCTCTTCCAGACGGAGGGGTGGAACGTCCAAGATGCCAACCCGTCCTGGTGGCAATTCTGGGTCTACCTCTACGGAAATGCCTGGAGTGGGCATGTCCTGGCTGTCCTGGGGCTGGCCGCCCTTGGGGCGGTCGTGGCCGTCGTCGGCATCCGCTGGCGCGTCTTCTTCCTGTTCGTTGCGTGGGCGCTGCTGGCCGTAGGCGTCACGGTCTGGCTTGGCAACGACGGCTACCGGGTGCTGCTGCCCGTCATGCTGGCGCTTGGGAGCGTGCCTGGCGTCTTGTCGGTCGAATGGAACCGGCGCAGCCACCACTACACGCTCACCAACCTGCGCATTGTGTTTCGTGGCGGCGCCCTCGTGCGCCGCGAACGCCAGATGCGCTACGAAGGCGTCACGGACTTGGACGTGAGCCAGGGGCCCTTTGGCAAGATCTTCGGCTATGGCACCATCATCCCCGTCACGCAATCGGGCTTCGGGCTCGGCGAAGACAGCAGTGAGGCAGGCATCGCCGTGGGCGGTGGAGGCCAGAAGGGCGGCGCCATGGTCGGTGCTGCGATCACCGCGGGCGGAGGAAAGTCCGTGCAGACGGGTCGTGCCCGCACCTTCCACCAGCTCACCGGCGTCCATCCCTTTGGCGACATGAAGTTCCTGCTTGAGCGTCTCATCCAGGAAGCCACCAGCACCCCCTACCTGCGGGAGCAAGTCGAGCTTCAGCGCCGGATGGTGGATGCGCTGGAGCGCGTCGAGGGTGGCCAGTAGCCCGAAGGGGTCGTGCCGCGCGCCGCAACACTCATCCCTGGCCTCCTGGTCGAGCCAACTATGCCCTTCTGCGGAGATTGCAAGAGCTTGGTGTACCCCAAGGACGGCGTGATGACGTGCAAGAAGTGCGGCTGGAGCAGCAAGGGCCCGGTCAAGTCCCAGGTCATCACCAAGGCGCGGGAAAAGACCGAGGCGGTCGTCATCGAGAAGCAGGACGACCCGCGCCCGCAGCAGGACATCGAATGCCCGAAGTGTGGGCACGGCAAGGCGTACTTCAAGCTCATGCAGACGCGCAAGTCGGATGAGCCGGAGACCCAGATCAACGAATGCGTCGAGTGCCATCACTCCTGGCGCGAATACTGAGTCGGCGTCCATTTCGGGCCGCTCGGGCCCCGCACCCTCTGGCCTCGTTGCTGGCTTGATTTCTTTGCAGCTGCGGCGATTCAAACCACGGCTTGCCTCCAAGTGCTCCAGTGGAAGAACCAGCAGTCCAACGGCCATGCTTATCCGTCGAAGCTTCCCTGCCCGTCCTGCGTATGCTTAAGACCGAATCCTCAGTGGAGGGCACGCAAGGGATGCACATGTTCCACGCCAAGGTGAAGGCGGAAGTCTTGAAGACGGTGCTCGACGCCGTCCAAACGCTCGTTGACGAGACCAAGATCGGCATCACGCCCGAGGGCATGAGCCTCAAGGCTGTGGACCCCGCCCACGTGGCGATGGTCGAGCTGCAGCTTGGCAAGGGTGCGTTCACGGAATTCAAGGGCGGCGAGCTCGAAATGGGCGTCGACCTGGACAAGCTGAAGGACATCCTCAAGCTCGCATCCAGCAGCGATGAGATCGAACTCGAATACAAGGAGGACACCCACCGCCTCGTGTTCAAGATCGGGCACATCACGCGCCGCATGGCCCTCGTGGACACCGCCAACATGGGCGACCCCAAGGTGCCGAGCCTGAACTTGCCCTGCAAGGTGACGCTCACGGCAGGCGAGCTGCAGCAAGGCATCAAGGCCTCGGAAGCCGTCAGCGACCACATCGCGCTCCAGACCGGCGACGGCGCCTTCGAGCTCATCGCCGATGGCGACACGGACCAAGTCCACCTCAAGCTCGAAGCGGCGGACCTGGTGGCGCTCGAATCCACCGAGCCCTGCCGCAGCTTGTTCAGCCTCGACTACCTGGCCAACATGGCCAAGGTCGTGAAGGGCAGCGACCCTGTGACGCTGAACCTGGGCACCGACTACCCTGTCAAGATCGAATTCGACATCGCCGGCGGCGCAGGCCACATCACGTACCTGCTGGCTCCGCGCATCGAATCCGAATAAGCGCCTGGACGCATCTTCCCATTCTCTTCCTCCACCCTCCGGCCCCCTGGGGATTTCGACAATCCTGCGCGTAGCCTTACAAATGCCGTCGCGCATCACGACGCATGCGGTTCAAGGTGGTTCTGCTTGCAAGCGTGCTCATGGCTGTCGCGTTCGCCGGTTGCGCGAACATCTCCTGCGGCAATTGTGTCAACATTGCCTTCCAAGGGCAAGGCTCCGGATCGGATTCGAAGAGCCTCGAATGCGGCACCAGTGGCAGCATCGCGCACGGAGTGCAAGGCCAAGGCAGCGTGACGGTGCGCGTGACAGATGGTGAAGGAAAGGAGATCTACAGCCGTTCCTTCGACGGCCAGGGCCAAGGCGGCGAAACCGACAAGATCAGTGGCGCAGCCGGCACGTGGACGCTGACGGTGACCCGCGGCGGCTCCAGCAGCTTCGGCGGATTCGGCGGAGGCTTCCAAGGCCAATACGGCATCACGATGGCCTGCGATTGAAGTACCAAGACGGCTGTCGGCCCGCGTGGACCTGCTCCGCTTGGCATACTACCCGTTCCTTCCAGAGGTGCGGGAGCAAGTGCGGGAGCTGGGTCCGGACATTCCTGCCCTCCTTTCCTCCAGCCGTTTCTTGGCTGCGCGCAAGCGGGCGCTCGCCCGGGTTCAGGGGGCCCTCGCCGACGGGATCGACCACGTCGTGGTCACCGATGAGCGCGGCGCGCTTCTGGAATTGCTGAGCGTTCCCGTGGCCCGCATGCTGTGCGTGGCTGCCGGCGACCGCTTCCTTGGTGACCGGTATGCCGCCGCGGAAGGTCGCCGGGTTGCGGACGTGCTTCGCAAGGACACGCCGGAAAGTCTGGCCCGCGTCGTGGATGTGCTTGGGCTGCCCATCCGGGAAGACGGCGGCTGGTCCATCCACTTTGCGGACTACCTGCAGTGCGCGCCGGAGCGCAATCCAAAGTGGAAGCTTCTGCTTCGCAGCGTGGATCGGGGACGCGTCCCCCTCGAGCACGACGATGTCATTGCGCTGTGCGGTGAAGCGCTGCGGCGGCGCATCGCCGCAGACCTAGCCGACGAGCGCAGCCGACCAGTGCCCGGTGACCTGAAGGTGGCCCTGGAGCCGATGCTGAAGGTGTTGGAGCCCGAGCTGGAGCAGGCGCGCGAACGCATGCAAGAAGGGGATTTTGGCCCCGTGCGGCGGGAGCTGTTCCCGCCCTGCATGACGATGCTCTTCACCCAGATGGCCCAAGGGGTGATGATCCCTCACCACGGACGCTTTGCCGTCGCCAGCTTCCTTGCCACCATCGGCCTCGATGCTCAAGGGATCATGGATTTCTTCAAGGAGATCCCCAACTTCGACCCCGAAAAGTCGCGTTACCAGATCGAGCACATCGCCGGAGAGCGTGCCGTCGAATCGTACACGCCGCCTGGCTGCCAGTGGATGCAGACCAACGGCGTGTGCCCGCTCGAGAAGCGCGACAACCTCTGCTTCAAGATCAAGCACCCGCTCTCGTACTACCGCGCGCAGATCCGGTTCGACAAGAAGAACCAGGAGAAGGCGAAGGCGCTGCTGGCCAAGAATGCCACAGAAGCTGAGGGCGCGGCATGAGCTTCCCGCCCGGCGTCAAGGAGACCATTGATTGGCTCCAAGGCACATTCGCGTGGTGGTACGACCTCAATCCGCCGCCCATGCCGGACCGTTTCACACGGCGGGAATTCGGCTTCATCTTGTGGCCCGACAAGCCCGGCCCGCCGCCGTTCATCCGCCACCGCGCGTACGCCAACGCCGAGGGCCTCCATGGCTACTTGGCCAAGCGCGGCGTCCACAGTGCCTACTATTCGACTGCCTACTACCGGGCGCCGGGCGAACTGAAGATGGCAGACAAGCAGTGGCTTGGCGCCGAATTGATCTTCGACTTGGACGCCGACCACTTGGAAGAGGCCGAGGCGGCCAAGGCGCGCGGACAAGAGATGCCCATCGAGGACCAGCTCAAGATCGTCAAGGACCAATTCCGGCGCCTGCTCGATGAGTTTCTGTTCGGCGACTTCGGGCTCACGGAGAAGGACGTCTTCATCACCTTCAGCGGCGGCCGCGGCTACCACGCGCACGTGGTGGACCCCAAACTGATGAGCCTGGATGCCAAAGCGCGGCGCGAGATCGTGGACTACGTCACCGCCAAGGTGCCTGCCAAGAAAGGCAGCGACGAACCGGACCTGTCTCCGTTCCTTTGGGAGAAATCCATGAACGTGGGCACGGACCGCTTCCCACGCATCCAAAGCATGCTCGAGACGCACCCGGAAACCACGCCTGGATGGCCGGGGCGCATCACGCGCACGCTTGCCGACACCATTGAGGAGAACGTGCTGCGCCAACCCAAGGAGGATGCGGTGGCGTGGCTCTCCTCGTTCAAGGGCATCGGCGAGAAGCGGGCCGCGTCCTTCGTGGACAAGCTCAATGACAAGAAAGTCGAAGCCATCCGGCGCGGCCACCTTGGCATCGATTCGCAAGGCGTCTTCAAGACGCTCTGTCCGCGCCTCATTGCCCAGCAGGCCCTGCCGTTTGCCAAGGGGGAGACGGATGAGCCGGTCACGGCCGACGTCAAGCGGCTCATCCGCTTGCCCGGCAGCCTCCACGGAAAATCCGGTCTCCAAGTCGTGACGCTCACCCGCGACACGCTCGATGGCTTCGACCCCTTCCGGGACGCAGTGGCGTTCCCTCTCGACGCGGTGCCCTTCGTGCCCCGCAACGACGCCACCGTGACTCTTGCCGGAGAAACGGTCACCGTGCGCGCTGGACAGGAGACCGAGGTGCCCATGCCGCATGCGGTCTGGTGGTGCTCCCGCCAGCAAGGAACGGTGCCGGGTCCGACCGTCAAGGGTTAATCCGACGGGCGGGCTGGGGCCACCGTGGACGAGGAGGCGGTTTCATACGAGAACCTGCAGGACCTCCTCCGGACGGAGCGGCGCTCCAACAAGCTGACAGAGCTGCCGCCGCGGTTCTGGAGCGAGGTGCGCGCCTTCCTTGACGACATCACGGGCCAATTCCGGGAAGAGCAGGCGCGCGACCCGTTCAGCCGCCGCGTGATGCTGCTGACCGACGAGGTCAAGAACGCGCGCGCCGCAGCGCGGATGCTGTGGGCCATCCGGGAGCGCAAGCTTGCCACCATGGCGCTGGCGCAGACCAACGACCGCCAGCGGCCCACCGGCATCACCCCCCAAGAAGGCGAGCTGTACGACAAGCTGCTTGGGCTGCTGGACGAAGGGCGCGAGCGCATGTTCGGCGATCCGCCCAAGGCCCCCAGCAAACCTGCCCCGCCATCGCCCGCCGCGCCCGCAGCGCCAGCACCGGAGCCCCCGGAAGCACCGGCCCCGGCGAGTGCACCCGTTGCCGAAGGTCCCACGGCCGTGCCCAACGACATTGCCGGCGACGACGCGTTCGTGACCATCCGGGCCCTGGGCGACATCCCTGCCTTCGTGGGGCCGGACATGCAGACCTACATCCTCAAGGAGGGCGACATCGCCACGGTGCCGCCCAGCATCGCGCAGCTTCTGGAAGAGCGCAAGAAGGCCGCCATCCTCGAGTGACCGCTACCCGGAAATAGGCCCTCGTGGTGGGCGCATCCATGGAGAAGCACGAACACCAGGATGCGGTCGACCCCGCGGGCACGCCCGACGAGGAGATCACGGCCAGCGTGTACTACTCCAACCACAACCTGCGTGAGATGTTCAGCCGCGAGAACGCCGAGCGCCGCCGCCAAGGCGCCAAGACGCTTCGCAAGCTCCTCACGGCCAAGCAGGACAAGCAGGTCATGAACAAGATGGTGCGCATCCGCGACGAGTACGAAGTCGCCAACAATGACGACATCATCCTTGCCTGGGTCAAGGAGCTCCTCGCCGCCGGCACCACGGAAGGCATCGACCAGAAGCTCATTGACGCTGCGGAAGCAGCCACCATCCCTCCCCGCAAGACCCCCGTCTACGCGGATTGAGGGCCGGCCCCCAGCCTTCATATAGCAGGCCCTTGTCGGCGCGTCCTAGCTCTTCACCTTTCATCGCGACCAGGGATCGACAGACCCGAGGACGTGCGAAGAGCGGGAGAACACCATGAAGCGTCCCCGCACCATGCAGCGCTACTGTGCCAAGTGCAAGAAGCACACCAAGCACGACACCGAGCGCGTCAAGAAGAAGAAGGCAAGCGAACTCAAGTGGGGTCAGCGCCGTTTCCGCAAGGTCACCGCTGGCTACACCGGTTTCCCGCGTCCCAAGCCCGAAGGCCGCGAAAAGCCCACCAAGCGCATCCTCTTGCGCTTCGTGTGCAGCCAGTGCCAATACACGCACCAGCCCGCCGCCAAGCGTGCCAAGAAGTTCGAACTCACGGAGGCCAAGTAATGCAAGCCCGTTCCAAGTTTGTGAAGGTCAAGTGCGGCGACTGCTCCAACGAGCAGGTCGTCTTTGACCGTGCGGCGTCCACCGTCAACTGCCTCGTGTGCGGCACCACGCTCGCCGAGTGCACCGGTGGCGAAGCGCGCATCAAGGCCGAGATCGTCGCCGAACTGTAAGCCTCCTGGCTTCGCTCTTCCCTTCCCCCCCCCCTGCACGG
>JBFKLD010000073.1:0-7066 GCA_041630755.1 Thermoplasmatota archaeon | reverse complement strand
TCGAACCCGGCACGTACAGCGTCATCACGTACCCGAGCCCACAAAACGTGGGCGACCTGCCAGTGCACACCGACGACGGCATCTGGCGCTGGGACGTGGACATAATGGGCCCTGCTGAACCGACAACGAGCGAACCGGCATCACAAGACACGCCGGCGGCGCTCGCGCTGGTCGCCGTGGCTGCGGCCGTGCTCATGCGCCGGCGTTAGGTCATCAACCGACGCAGCGCTGCGGGGTCGTGGTCGATGCGGCAGCGCGCAATTTCGTCGTCTTCCCAATCGAGTTGGATAACGCCGCGCGGACGCCCCATGCCTTCGTCGCCTTCAAACGACGCCAGCACGGGTTCCCCGTCCAAATCCACCACCCGACCGACGGCATCCTTCCATTCCTGGGCGAGCGCCGCCTCGACCGCGTCGGGCCCTTGACCCATGGGGTCGCCGTCCATGTAGCACAGGGCGCGGCGGTACTGGCCTCCCAACGTGCCCAGCGAGTGGGCGTTGAAGGCAATCGCTTGCACGCGCAGAACGTCGCGGGGGTCGATGGGCATGAGAACCAGTAGAGCATCGGCGCTTGGCTTCTTCAAGGCTTGCGACGGGCGCCTTCAGGGGCCGCGCCCCGTCTGGCCCGGGCCCGCAGTCCCCAAATCGGCACGACGGGGCGCGCATCAGACCCATGCGGTTAAATCCGAGGCCTGTCTCGGCGGCTCCGCAGAGGGCCCCCGGCGGGCCTTCGCACCGGGCCCTTCTCGAAGGGGCCGGCGTGGGCTGGTGCCCATTCTCCACGGGTCCGTGGTCTAGCCGGTTATGACGTCGCCTTGACATGGCGAAGATCGCCAGTTCGAATCTGGCCGGACCCACTTGGCTGCGCTCTGTGAGCGCGGCGCATGCGCACGTTGCGAAGCAACGCTGCTGAACTCCGCCCTGCTGCCAAGCGGGGCTTGGGGGCTGAAGCGCAGCCGCGTGTGCAGCGGGTCTGGGCGCTCTAAGGGTCAGGGCTCGCCGCAAAGGTGGCAACCCACCTTCCGATGACGCCAGCCATGGTCTCGTGGAATTCATCCAAGTCCATGGGCTTGTCCAAGATCTCCGCGACGCCGGACTTGATGGCTTCCTTGTGCTCCCTGCCGACCCGGAGGCTGGTCAGAAGCACATAGCGCACGTGGGTGGCGTCGCACTCCTCCATGGCCTGATGCATCAGCTGCACGCCCGTCATGCCGGGCATGACATAGTCACTGATGACCAGCGAAGGCACATCGTCGGACCAGGCGCGGATGGCATCCAATCCCGCCTTGGGGGAATTGCAGCTGCTGAAATCCCAATCCATCCCCACCATCTTCTGGACATCATCGAGGACTTCCCGGACAATCTCCATGTGAAGCGGGTCGTCGTCGATGTGGAGAATCCGGGGAGTCATGGTGTGTCCTGGGGGAAGTCGAGGGTGAATGTGGTCCCCGCCGCAGACGATGCGACGTGGATGTTCCCCCTAAGTGATTCGGTCATCCTTCTTACGATGCTGAGCCCCAAGCCGACGCTGCCTGCGCCGCCCTTGGCGTGCTTGGCAAAGGGCCGGTAGAGGTCCTGGCGGATGTTCGTGGGGATCCCGGCGCCGTTGTCGGCCACCTTGATGCGGAAGCCGCCGCGATGCTTGCGCCACGTCACCGACACGTGGCCGTCTCGGTCGTCGGGCATGTACTTGATCGCGTTGTCGAGCAGGTTCTGCACGATGCGCCGCAAGCGGCCGACATCTGTGCGCACAGGCGTCGGAGGGCCCTTCCACGTGATCGTGACGCCCTTCTCTGCCGCCGCCTCCCCGACCACATCTGCGATGGTGGGAAGGACATCCGCAAGCTTGCAGGATTCGATCTCGGGGTCGTCTGCGCCCGCGCGGGCAAATTCAAGAAGCTCGACGACCAGATTTCGCAGGTCCTGGCTGGCGCGCACCGCCTTTTCGAGGCGCTCCTGGGTGAGATCGTCCATCTCGCCGCGCCTCAGGCTCAGCTGCAGGAGCGTCACGATGCTCACGATCGGGCTTTTGATGTCATGGCTCACGCCGTAGAAGAACAGCTCCATCTGGCCCTTGGCGGCCTCCAGTTCCTCCGTGCGCACCTGGACGCGTTCCTCCAGGTCATGCTGGAGCGCGAGAAGCTCTTCGTGTTCGGCTTCAAGCGTCTCTGCCATGGCGTTGAACCCTTGCGCAAGCGCGCGGGTTTCCTTGGGTCCCGCTAGGGGAGCACGCGTGTCCAGCCGCCCGCTTTGGAGCTTGCGCGCGGCCTGTTCCACGCGCACGACTGGGCGGACGATCGATTCGCCGATGACCATCCCGATGGCCGCCGCAAAGATGGCCAGCAGGCCACTGGCCAAGGCAATGCCTACGGTGAGGTCTTGCTGCAATGCGCGCACCGCTGCGTCGCTGTGCGTGGCTTCCAGAACTAGGGGAGTGCCAGGAATGGGCGCGCTCACAGGCTCGCCTTCGGCTTGCCCAGTCTTTGCAAGCGTCGTGGCGGCCCCGAGGATCTGCAAGCTCACACCCTTTGTGACGGCTTCCAGCAGAATGCCATGGAGCGTCTGGGTGGCCATCCTGGCCACGAGCAGTCCTTCCGTGGTGGCGGCGCCAAAGTAGGCATGCTCGCCCTCGACGAACCAGCCCGTGCCCTGGGCCGGAATCGATCCGGCCGATGGCGGGCGAACGAAGCTCTGCTCGCCTTGGAGCCAGACGGCGTCGATGCCCGTCGCGAACACATCGGCAACCTGGATCGACCGGGCGAACCGGTTCTCGGTGGACCCCGCTTCTTGAGCCATCAGCGGCGCCACGGATTCCATGGACCTCCGTGCTGCAGAGAATTGCGCGCCCAGCACACCCACCGCCTCTTCGATGGATGCCCCCACGCGTGCGTCGGCTTCTTCCTGGATGTTGGCGCGGCCTTGGACAATGGCCACGGCGCCTACGGCGGCGGCGACGAGGATCGCCACGGCGGCAAACGCAAATCCTTGACGGACGCGAAGGCTCAGCGGCGTGCCATCACCCCCAGGACAAAGATGATGGCGATCAGCCCCAGCCCGGCGGCATCATTTGTCGGGCCTTCCACCCGGATCGTCTGCTGGCTCGTGGCCGTGCGGCCGCTCTCGTCGATGACTTCGAGGATGATGGTGTGGGTGCCTGCCGTGGCATTCCATTGCCACTGCGGCTCCGTCGATGCGTGCGTGGTTCCTTGGACCGTGAAGCGGTACGAAACGATCTGGCCCTCGTCCGTATAGGAATTGGATGCGTCCAGCAGGACCGGGCCGGGTGCTGCTTCGGCAGGAACACTCAGCAGCGCAACTGGACCAAGCGGATCGGCCGTGCGCATCCCGTGCAGCGTGACGATGGGGCCGCAATCGATGCTGCACGCGCGCACGATCTGCTGCACCGGCCCAAGTGGAAGATGTGCTACGGGAACATCCAGCGCCCATTGCGGGCCGTCGATCTGCTCCCACGGGCCTTCGTACGGGTCCGGGCCTCGAAGGACTTCGACCCAAGACGTGCTGCCGCTTGTGGTTCCGACGAAGCGCAGCGTGTCGTGGCCGCTGGGCATTGGTCCGGCGACGATGCGGGGCAGCGTCGAAGGATGCTGCACCAGCCACGGATCCGTAGCAAGATTTGCCAGGCTCCGATCTTGCGCAGATGGCCCCTCTGCCGTTCCCCACCAGTTGGACCGCACATCCAGAAGGCATCCCGCACTCGAGCCGACCGTCGTCGCTCCAAAGTCATTGAAGCGCGCAGTCAGTGTGCAGCTGCCGATGTGGCCGATGGCAAGCGTTCCTTCGGCACCGCCGAATGTGGAGTGCTCGATGCGCGCGACGCTTCGCTGGACATCGATGGCGTCTCCGCGGCCATCGAACGTTGCGTTGTGGACAATGAGGGATCCTTGCGTGACTTGGACTGCCAGAAGCCGCCGGTAGCCAGATTCGCCGCCGCGGGCTTCGCCGGGAGCTTGCAAGAAGTCGCTGTCCTCGACGGTCAAGCTGCCGCGGTTGGCAGAGATCCCGGAGATGCTCTGGATGGTGGCATTGTGCACGCGGGCATCGGTTTCCTCGAGGAAGATGATGCCGTCCGTCTGGCTGCCGAGGCCGCCGGGTCCCACGAACGTGCCGCTGAGAACCAGGAACGCGCCTTCTGCCTTGATCGCGGGTGGATGGATCGTCGGGCCAAGAGGATCAAGCAGGAATGATTGCGTGACGTTCACGGCCGCCTCGGCATGTGCGCCGTCGACGTCGAGCGCCGTGTGCGATGCAGTGATGTCCGCATGGATCAGGACGTTGCTGTCCGTTTGCAATCCCGAGAATGCGGACGTGATCGTCACGTCACGGATCAGCAGCCACTTGGTCGAACCGCACACGGCCAAGGCGAACGTGCGGTCGTTGTCGCAGGAAACGCCGGGTTGGGTGAGTGTGATGTTGAACTCGTACCCTTCGAGGATGTAGGGGTCCTCTCGCGTGCCGGCGTGGTCGCAGTCCACCGATGCGTGCGGGCAGATGTCGCCGGACAAGAGCAATGGCTCATGCGGCGCGGCGCTCGCCATCGGAATGAGAACCAGCCACCACCACTTCATGGGCGGCGGATCAAAAAGAGCAGCAGAACCGGCCACAGGGGCACGGGGCTTTCAGCAACAGGCTCCTCGACGACCTCCACCGTCACGTCGGCGGATGCGGTCTGGCCCAAGGGATCGCGAACTTCCAGTCGGAACGTCCGCGTCTCGTCGACGGCTGCCGTCCACGCAGAGGCGTTTCCCCAAGCAGTCCACTCTTGGTCGAAGAAGCGGTACGAAAGGGTCAGCCCGTCGGGTTGGAAGCTGCGCGATGCGTCGAACGAGACGGTCGTTCCGGCGGGCACGCTCAGGGCGTCGACGTCCAGAAGCGCCACCGGCGACACGGCGCGTGGCAGAGTCGCGACGGTCACAGGCACGGGGCGTCCGCACACGTCCTTGCAGGCGCGCACGTAGAGTCTCTGCACTCCTTCACTTGCCACCCACTCAAGGGGTGTCGCATTGCTGCGCGTGGCGTTTTCCCACGTGTCCTTGAGCAAGCTCGCTTCAAGGACTGCGTCGGTGGCGACGTGGATGCGGGCCGGCAGCTGTCCTTCATAGCCGGGTTCCACCGTGGCCACGACTTGTGGCAGCTCATCAATGGGCCGCGGCAGCATCTCACCTGTCTCGAAGCTGCCTTCGCGGCGCGTGCCTGGGGCCCAGAAGTTGGGGCCAAGCGCGTAGGTGCACGCCCCTTCGCTGAACCAGGCAGACGCATAGAAGTCGTTGAAGGACACGCGTCCCTGGCAATACCCATCGGCCTTTTCGCCTCGGATGTCCAGCGCGACGGCATTGCTTGTCGTGCCCATCCACTTGTTGCCTTCGAGGTCGACGACGGGGCGGCCGCTTCCCGTGAGCAGGCCGCCGGCCGGGAACTCGAAGAGGTTGTCGTGCAGTTTGACGGGTGCGTTGCCGGCGTTGATGACGTAGCTGGTCTTCGTGCCAGTCAGCGTGTTCGTGTAGGGCACCGGGTCGCCGTCGCCATCCATGCGGATGTGGCTGCGCAGGATGGTGACATTGCCGGGCGTGCCGATGCCGATGCCCGTCGCGCCGTGCAGCGTCATGTTGACAGCGTCGATGCTCAAGCCCGCATCCAAGCCACGCTTGGCTCCGCGGGCATCGAAGAAACTGTCGCGGATCAAGACGTCGACGCCGTCCAGGGCAAACCCGCGGGGATTGGCGCCGCGCGACGCATCGAGCTCCAGGGCCCCGCTTTTCATCGTGACGTTGTGGAACTGCGCCTCGCCGGTGGTGGCCGTGACTTTGATGGCGTGGTCCGTCGCGTCCATGGACACGTTGCGGAAGATCAGGCGCACCTCGCCTTCCGCTTGCAAGCCGCGGTTGCCGGTCACCGCCGTGTCGCGGAATTCGATGGTTGCCTCCACGGAGCACACAGCAATAGCCGTCATCGTCTGGCCGCCGCATGACACGCCGCCGTCGGCGTCAGAGAACACGCCCGTCACGACGAACGGATCGTCGGGCGTGCCCGCAGCAGTGCAGTCCAGCACGGCTTCGTGCGGGCACACGGCCCCCTCGAAGGAAACGGAGTCGGCCTGCACCAGAGGGATCAGGACCAGCAGAGGTAGCAAAAGCCAACGCACGCGCGACTTGACTCCTGTTTGCATTTAAGCCGGCCCTGCAAAACACGGGGGTCCGCCGATGGATGCGTGCTTCGCCGAGGCATGGACCTGTCCACCTCTGCCGTGGACAGGGGGGCAAAAACTCCATACGGTGCGTGTCTGATGCTTGGATGATGGAGCCAATTCTTCGTGTGCAGACCAATGCCTTCAATGCCCACGATGTGGAAACCCTGCTTGGCCAATGCACGCCGCGGGCGCGCTTCGTCAAGGACGGTTGCCTCGTGGCTGAAGGTGGGCGCGAATTGCGCAACGCCTGGAATGACGAGATGGAGGGCTGTGTCGCCCGGTTGCGCCGGGTGGGTGACGAGACGGTGATCGTCGAGTACAGCGGCGACGAAGGCCGTGGAGAAGCCAAAGGCGTCCTGCGCTTTGCGTGCATCGGGGACCGGATCTGCGAGTGCCGGGCCGATCACGACCCGGACGCCGTGTCCCGCTACGCCTGACGGCGCGCCACCCACAGCAGCGCCAGGACCGCCAGGGCCAACGGAGCCGGCGACTCCTGCAGTGCGTCCGTCTGCGGCGCTGATGCCGCTGGGGAAGCCAGCGTCAGTTCGTAGATGACCTCGCCGGTGACCGGAGGCACATCCATGTTCTGGGGGCTCGGGTACGCACGCACCGTGTAGTTGCCCGGCGGCAAGTCGTGCAACGCGAAGCTGACGGTGCCTGCATGGCCGTGCAGTTTTGCTTTCCAGTGAAGTCCGTGCTCGCTCCACACGCGCACATCAAATTCGTAGTGGCCAAGCACGTCTGCGCCACGCACCGGCGTGAATGTGGCCTCGAGCGTCGTGCCATTGAATGCCACGGCGGCCTCCACGACGCCGGGTGATGCGTCGCGGATCGGGACCACACGGAACGGCACCGAGCAATC
>JBFKLD010000072.1:0-7149 GCA_041630755.1 Thermoplasmatota archaeon | reverse complement strand
CAGGCTGCCGACCAGGCCGCCCACAAACGGTGTCGGGTGCTCATCGGTGGCGTAGAACGCGTGGATGCGCCGCAGGTATGTGATTGGGTCTTGGTCAGTGCTGGGCTCCGGCAAGCTCCCGGTCACGCGGATGCCGTTGGCGTCGCAGGTGACCGTGCCGACGGGGTCGAATCCAAGGATGCTGTAGCGCGCGATGCGCTCGGGGCCCTCGCGGCTTTCCAGCAAGAAGGTCGTCTGCTCCTGGGCCGAGACGCGCGCGTGGGCGATGTGGGGGGCGGGTGCCTCCAAAGGCCGCACGTGCACGGAGCCTGGCCAATGCTGGACAAAGATAAGCGTCATTGTCCAGAAACGAGCGGTCGCACCAAACGGCGTGCTTATCGTGCCCCATCCACCATGGGTGGCTGTGTCTGTCCTGCTGGTGCATGGCATCCTGGGTCAACGTCACCTGTACTGGAACGTGATGCGGGCCCGCCTTCGCCGCGACGGCATCCGGTTCCATGAAGTGGTCCTGCCGGTCGGCTTGCTGGGCGATCTGCGCATTGCGGCGGGGTACTTGCGCGACAAAGTGGATGCGACGCGCCGCGGCGATGAGGTGGACAAAGTGGACTTGGTGTGCCACAGCGCGGGCGGGCTCGTGGCCAGGTATTACGTGAAGTACTTGGGGGGCGACAAGCACGTGCGCCAGATCGTGCACCTCGGCGTGCCGCACCAGGGCACGCACTTTGGCATCTTCTTCTGGGCCCTGCCGATGGAGATTCGCCGTCAAACCAAACCCGGGAGCCATTTCTTAGGAGAGGTTTCTGGCAATCTTGGGGTGCCGGAGCTGAACCTGTGGAGCACCATCGATGGCGTCGTCTTGCCCGCCCGGCACGCCGTCTTGGACGCCGCCAACGCCGTGAATGAGGACGTCGGCATGGTGACCCATTGGGGCTTCTTGTGGGCAGAATCGGTCTACGCCCGCGTGCTCGAGGCCATCAAAGGTACGGGTGTCCCCGTTCCACTTTCATGACGCCAAGCGCGTGCTGAACGCGCTCCTGCACATCGCGCGCGATGCCATGCACCAGGTCGCGGTCGCCCGCCATTTCAGGCGGGTAGCGGCTCAAGTCGAGGGGCTCTAGGAACTTGATGCGCCACTTGACAGGTTTCGGGAGGATGTTCTTGGGAATCGGCAAGGAGAGGTTCAGCAGCTCCTCGTACGAGTCGATGCGGCGGCCCACGGGGTTGGCTTCTTCGCCGCCAAGAATCGCCACGGGGATCACGGGGACCCCGGTTTCCATGGCGACGCGGACGAAGCCGCGTGCGAATTCCTCGAGCTGGTAGTCGCTGCCGGGGCGGAAGGCGCCCTTCTCGCCTTCGGGGAACACCATGACCAGGTCTCCTGCGTCGAGGCGTTCGCGCATGGACTCTTTGCTCACCGGGATCAACCCGCATTTCTTTGCAAACTCCGACGTCGCTTGCGTCCGGAACCACGCCTCGTGCACCATGCCCCGCACGAAGCGGTCGTGGCCATCGTAGACGCTCAGGGCCGTGAGTGCGAAGTCGAAGCCCAGCCACCCGGTGTGGTTGGCGACAAGCAAGGCAGGCCCTTGCGGCACGTGGTCGAGCCCCTCGACGCGCAGCCGAAAGTAGGCGCGCAGCCGGCGGAACATGGGTGCCAGGCGCTCCAGGAATGCCAAGTCAGGGCCGTCCACGCAAAGGCACCGATGCTCCGGCTCTTGGGCTTGTCGTTACACGAGGGCCACGGTGGCAGCCACCGCCAGCACCGCCGCGACGAGCACCAAGGGCCGCCAGCCCGCACTCCAGATGCGCTGAAAGTGGGTCAAGCACCCCAACGCGACGAGCGCGGCAAGCAGGAGTGTCTGGCTGATGGCGGCCAAGCTGTCGGCAAGGATCCTCGGGATGGTCGTCACGTTGGCAATGAGCACCGTGGCGACAAACCCGATGACCTCGAAGGGGATGCCGGCGCGTTTGCTGCGGCGATGGGTCAAGCCGACCGCGAGGACGGCAAGCGGCATGAGTGCCACGCGCGCCATCTTCATCGTCGTCGCAGCGGCGCCCGCCGTCGCTCCAGCCGCGAAGCCGGCCCCGATGGCTTGCGGCACCGCTGGAAGGATGGCGCCCGCGAGGGTGCCGTAGCTCCATGGATCGAGTCCGATGGCCGCTTGCAGAAGAGGCAACGCAAGCATGAGGGCTGCCCCGACAACGGTGACGACAGGGACCGCGTAGGCCACATCTTCCTCGGATGCGCCTGCCGCGCGGCTGGTGCTGGCCACCGCCGCGACGCCGCACACGCCGAACCCGGCGCCCATGATGATGGCCAGGGATCGGCGGATTCCAAGCGGCCGGGCGAGCAGGAATGCCAGCAGCAAGCCGGCCGCCACGATGGCGGCGGCCTTCCAGAATGCGCCACCAAATGCGCGCAAGTCAATCTGGAATCCAAGCAGCACAATGGCAAGCAGCAGCCCGGGCTTGGCCGCCCACGCGATGCCCGCTTGGAACCTGGCGGGTCCCCGTCCGAATGCCATGCCAAGGACAATCGCGACGAAGCTGGCACCGAGGCCGTAGGGGCTCGTGACCGTTCCCACGGCGAAGGCTGCGGCTGCGAGGAGGGCCACGTAGACCAGTCCCTGCCACACAGTTGGCGCCAGCCGTGGCACCCATAACGCTGTGCCGGTTCCTTCAAACCGGTGCCCTTGCTTGCCCGGTCGTGGTCTGGGAACCCGATGCCAACACCATCGCCAACGCCAACGCGACCAAGCTGATGCACGAAGCTGGTGTGGACTCGTGGAAGGCCCTCCACGCATGGAGTGCCACGCATCGGGAGGATTACTGGCGCATCGCCGCGCGGGAGCTTGGATTTGGCGATCACGCGCGCGTGCTGGACCTTGAAGACGGCGTCGAGCAGCCGCGCTGGTTCCCGGAGGCGAAGTGGAACGCGGCGGCCGCGTGCTTCCAAGAGGCGTCCAAGACCGCCATCATCGCCGGCGGGGAAGACGATCTTCTTCGGCGTGTGAGCTACGGCGAATTGCGCAGCATGGCAAATCAAGTGAGCTTGGGCTTGGCGCGCCTGGGTTTGTCCGAAGGCGACGCCGTCGCGCTCTACATGCCGATGAATGTCGAATGTGTCGCCGCATACCTTGGCATTGTCCAGGCCGGGCTCGCGGTGGTGAGCATCCCCGACAGCTTCACGCCCCCCGAGGTGGCCACGCGGCTCCGTCTTGGCCAGGCTGACGCGGTGATCACGGTTGCCACCTTCCGGCGCGGCGGCAAGGACGTCCCGATGCTCCCGAAGGCGCAAGAAGCCACGGACCAGCCATGCATCGTCATCGGTGATGGCTTGCTGCGCGACCAAGACATCGCTTGGGACGACTTTCTTGTCGAAGGCGATTACACGGCGCCCTCTTTGGAGCCCTCCCACGTCAGCAACATCCTCTTCAGCAGCGGCACCACGGGTGAGCCCAAGGCGATTCCGTGGACGCACTTGACGCCGCTAAAGGCGGCCGCCGACGGCCGTTACCACCAAGACATCCACCCTGACGACGTCGTGGCCTGGCCCACCAACATCGGCTGGATGATGGGCCCCTGGCTCATCTATGCCACGTTCCTCAATGGAGCCACGATGGCGCTCTACGAGGGCGCGCCCGGCCCCGACTTTGTCGACTTCGCCAACCAAGCGGGCGTGACGGTGCTTGGCGTCGTGCCCGCGATCGTGCGCGCATGGCGGGCGGCGGGCGTGCCGCCTGCCTCGTTGCATGCCGTGCGTGTGTTCTCGAGCACGGGGGAAGCAAGCAACGCCGATGACTATGCGTACCTCATGTCGCTGGCGGCGCAGGGCGCCCCCGTCATCGAGTACTGCGGAGGCACCGAGATCGGGGGTGGCCACATCACCGGCAGCGTCCTCCAAGCGCAGCGCCCGGCGACCTTCACGACGCCCGCCTTGGGCTTGGATTTCGTGGTGCTTGACGACGGCCACCCCGTCCAGCAAGGCATCGGGGAGCTCTACATCGTGCCGCCGAGCGTTGGATTGAGCCAACGGCTTCTCAACCGCGACCACCACGCGGAGTACTATGCCGGAGTTCCGCAGGGTCCAGACGGCCAGGTGCTTCGCCGGCACGGCGACGAGATCATGGTCCTCTCCGATGGATGGGCCGCGGCGGGACGGGCCGACGACACGATGAACTTGGGCGGCATCAAAGTGGGCAGCGTTGAGCTGGAGCGCGTCATGGATGGCCACCCGGACGTCAAGGAAACGGCGGCCGTGGCCGTGCGTCCCAAGGACGGGGGTGCCGATCAGCTGGTCGTGTTCGCCGTGAGCCAGGCCTCGTCCGACGCGCTCAAGCCGGCGTTGCAGGACCGCATCAAGAAGCAGCTCAATCCGCTCTTTCGCATCCACGACGTCGTGGTGGTGGAGAGCTTGCCGCGCACGGCAAGCAACAAAGTCATGCGCAGGGAACTGCGCAAAGCGTACAAGTGAAGGAGAGGGAAGAGGGCGCGGGCCTCAGACGTAGAGGGCCTGTCCGGGGCTGTGCGCACGTGCGCTGTGGATCCACCGCTGCACGTGCTTTTCGCTGAGGCGGCCGCGCTGGATGTGGCTGTCCTCGTCGAGCTTGGGTTCGTGGATCTTGTTGAACAGCTCCCGCGTGTGGTGGGCGCCAAGATCGGCGATGCTGCGCACGCCTGCCGCCACGAGAAGTTCGGCGTATTGGGGGCCGATGCCGCTGATGGCCATGAGCTCGCTCATGCACTGCCAGCGGCGCACCTCGCTGTCCGTGATGCCGAGGATGCTGGCCACCTTGGGGGCATCTGCATGCCACAGGTGCTCGGTGTCCAAGATGCCCATCCGCTGAAGCGCGTAGGCGGTCTTGTGGCCGATGCCCTGCACATCCATCACGGGGTAGATTCGTCCAAACGGTGGGCGACCTTTGACGTCCGCAGGCGTGTGGTGGCGGTCCGCTTCGCGCTCCATCATGCCGGCCACGCGCGCCTCGGTTTCGCTGCGCTCGAGGGCCTCGCTGGCCAGGAATGCGGCAAACTGCTCGTCAATCCATTCACCGAAGCTGTCCATGACCTCGGTCTCCTTGGTCTCCCATTCCTGGAAGCGCTTGTCCACGTGCTCGATGGCGCGCTGGCTGATGCGCAGGCGTTCTTCAGCTGGCAAGTCGGCGTGCGTCAGCTGGTCGAGTTCCTTTTGCACTCGGTCGCTGAAGGCGCTCATGTCGCTCATGACCTGCTTGCGCATGCGGTCAAACTGCTTGTCTTGGCGGCTGAAGGCCAGGTTGGCGACCTCTTGGATCTGCTGCGCGGTGAGCTTGATCTCGCTGCTTTCTGCAAGCTTGGCTTCGGCGGCGGCAAGCTTCTGCTCCAATTCTGCGCGGTTCTCGGCAAGCATGCGGTGGACACGCTCTTGGATCTCTTGCTCGACGACTGCTTCGACGTCCTTGCGTCCGGCTTCGGTCAGGTGGCCGTTGCTCTTGATCTCCTCGACGGCTTCGTGCTCCTTCTCGAGCTGGGCTTCGAGGTCCTCGATGCGCTCCTTGAGTGCTTGCACCGTGTCCGATTCTTGGGCTTCGAGGCGTGCGATGCGGCCTTCAAATTGCTGGATCGCGACATCCACGGCTTCGTTGGCGGCCCGGTGGACCAAGGCTTCGTTCTCCTGGTCGGCGTGGATCTGCCGCGTGTCGGCCCGGAGGCTTTCCAGCGCGGCTTCCTTGACGATGTCTTGCTTGTCGAAGCGTTCGGCCATCTCGGCGAGGCGGGCTTCGATGGCGCCGACCCGGTCATCCACCACGAGGGGCACGGCGCGGGCGCGCTCTTCGACGGATTGGAGCCGGTCGTGCAGGTCTTCGTCCGCAGCTTGGGCGACGCGGTCTTCGAGGGCCGCGATGCGCTCGAGGGCGCCCGTGGATTCCTCGGCCCCATGCATGTGGTGGCGCAAGTCAAGCAGGTCTTCCCGCATGGCTTCCCATGCGCGGCCATTGGCTTCGTTGGCTTGATGGAAGCTGTTCTCAAGTTCCGTGATGCGTGCCGCAAACTGGTCGCCGCTGGCCACGGTCTTGGCTTCCTTGGCGTCGTCCTGGGCACGCTTCACGCGACGTCCGAGGCTTTCCATGTCGTCTGCTTGCATGGATTTCCATGCGTCGAAGCGGGCCGTCATGCGGGTGTCCACGTCGTCGGCGATGGATTGCGGAGCAGACAACAGGGGCTTGGCTTGCTCGCGGAACCATTCGTCCAGCGCGTGGAAGGAGTCCTCGTGGCGCTGGTGCTGCTTGGCAAACTGCTCTTCATGGGCCTCCAGCGCCTTCTGGGCCTCGGCGGTGGCCGCTTCGGCTGCTGCGCTCTGGTCTGCGTGCAGCTCCTCAAGCTCATCGGCGATGTGGTGCATCGCCGGGCGGAGGCTGACGTACAAGGCGAGCAGGCCGATGATGGCGATGCCGCCAACCACCCCGAGCAGGAACAGGTCCTGCGGGATGGTCAACAGACCTGGAAGCGGTGCGCCTAGGAAGGCGCCGACGGCGCCTCCGATGGCTGCGAGAACGATCAGGATGGTGGCGATTCGGTAGAATCGGCCAATTTTGCGTACGCGGGTTGGACGTGCCTCGGACATGGACCTCAACCGACTGTTGGAGGTCCAATAAGAACACACCTCCGCTGGCGGGACTGCGCCCCTCGTCGCTTTTCGGAGCAGGGGAAAAGGCCGCTGGGGCCCAAGGGGGTCGGCCAACCGTCAACGCGCGTGAGCGCAGGGGGAAGGGGAAGAGGATGCGCGATGGCTCAGTTGACGCCGGCGTATTCGAGGATGAGGTTGTAGGTCTCCTCGATGCTCTGGTGGGCCGTGTTGAGGACCACGCAGCGGGCGCGGCGGGCTTCCTCGCGGAAGAAGGCTTCCTGGCGGGGGTGGTCCGGAGCCAGGAGGTACGGGTTGTACCAGGGCTCGGACTTGTAGGTGCCCCACAGTTCGCGGGGGCCGGCGCCGGGGCGGATCATGGTCTTGCCTTCCTTGAGAAGCTCAACCAAGCCGTCTTCGTCCAGCTCGACGACGCTGGGTTCATCCTCGTCGCGGCGCAGGAGCACGATGAGGTCGATGGGCGTGGTGTCCTTGACCTTCTGCGGGCCCATCATCCAGTCGCGGGGCAGCAGGGCGCGGCTGTT
>JBFKLD010000071.1:0-7170 GCA_041630755.1 Thermoplasmatota archaeon | reverse complement strand
GCACGGGCTCTTGGCCCGTGGACGATTCTGCCGTCGGCGAGGACGCCGGGGCGGGCGTGGATGCAGGCGTGGATGCGGGCGTGGGTTCAGAAGGAGTTCCGGAAGTCTCGTTCGCACGTGCCGGCTTGGCGCTGCCAAACGGACGGATGCCGTCACTCTTGAGTGCCGGCCCTGTGCCCACGCGGTCGCCTGACGCGGCCCGTTCGTCCCCGACCGGGCGCACGCCCTTGGAGTCATTGGTGGCAGGGATGCGATCGCTCAACGAATGCGGCCCCCTGCAAGGCTGCCGGTCATCTCGAAACTTGTGTCAGTGAAACGGTAATCAATCCATCCCGGATTTTCAGCGACACCCAAGCCTTCAACGAGAAGCTGATGCTTGTTGGGGTCGCCCCGGACGGAAATCACACCGTTTGCCAGGTGGCGGAACATTTGGACCTCAGCATCAGTATGCATCCTGCTGTCTAATAGCATGAGGCTAGAACCACCGGCACGTTTCGCTTTTCCAGTCAGCACTTGCAGGAACCGGAACGCGGTTGCTGCGTTGGAGTGGACGACAAGCGTGGAGACGCTGTCGACCATGATGAGATGATGTTCGTGGCGCTCGATGATGCGCGCCTGGGCCTGGTTGACCGCGACGCTGATGGCGTTCAGATCCACCGCGCTGTCCAGGTAGGTCACATGGGGCATCGGATCGTCGCCACCCACGGTCCTGCTGTAGCAATCCACGATCCAGACCCGGTTGTCCTTCTCATGGTCCGCGTAGGCCGGATCCATGCGGGCCAATTCCCGCCGCACGTCGGCGGCGCAGCTGTTGGTCACAACGTACACGCCGGGGATGCCCTCCTTGAGGGCGGACAAGAACATCTGGCGTGCCAGCTGCTCCTTGCCGAGGAACGATGGCCCGTAGAGGAGGGCCGCACTCCGCTCCGGCAGGCCCCCGCCAAACAGGTGATCGAGAAGCTGGACGCCTGTGGGGAACTTCACGGGGCGCCCTCCAGGATGCGCTCGATGAGCACAGACAAGACATGGCGGGCGCTCTCGGGGTCATCGGCACGGCAGGGGATCACCGGCGCAGGCTCAGGCAGCTGCAACCCCGCAAGGACCTCCTCGGGCGTCATCGCTCCTGGCTGGTCCTGCTTGTTGGCGGCGACCACGACACGCAGACCCTTGCGCCGGATGCGCTCCAAGATCGTGCGCGCACGCTCGAATGTCTCGGGCGCCGTGCTGTCCACAACAAGGACCGCACCCACCGCCTGGGCCGTGAGCGTGTTGAGCAGCGGATCGAAGCGCTCCTGGCCGGGCGTGCCGAACACTTCCGTGGCCAAGCCCTTCATGGTCACATGGCCGCGGTCCATGGCAATGGTCGTGCCGCGGCGCTCGGCACTCACGGCTTCGTCGCTCACGGCGTGCACGAAGCGCGTCTTGCCGGCATCGAAGGGTCCGGTGACGACGATCTTGGGAATGTAGACAAACACGCCCCCCGGGCGCCCCACGCGGAAGAGGATGGGGCGATTGTTGGTGGCCTCGGGGCTGCGCTCAACCTCGAAGTACTGGTTCGTGATGACCCGGTCGACGACCGCGCGCAAGCGCACGATGGACGGGAAGCTGCGAAGCATAGGGGCTAGTTCGTCGTCAGCACCCCATTCCATGTGAAGGGCGACGACACCGGCAAACGCATCAAAGGCCTTCATCATGGGCCCTGCCGCGTCGGCGTTCTCGGAGAGGACGGTGCTCAGGCTGTCGACGACCAGTAGAGCATCCCGGTGGCGCATGGCCGCCTTGGTGAGGGCATCGGCCATCGCCTCGGGGTCACGCAGGTTGTCGACGTGGGCCTCTGCGTCGCTGCGGGAGCCGTAGCGCGGGCTGTGGGCGTCCACGAAGACCACCCGGTCCCCCGCGGCCTCTTGCCCAAAGCCGAAGCCTTGCACATCACGCCGGACGTGCTCAGGCGCACGATCCACGGCGGCGTACACGACGGTGCGGCCCTGGCCGACCCACTGGTGAAGAGCGTGGAAAAGAAACGGCAGACCTTCGGTTCCCGGGTCGCAGCGCAGGAGGAGGTTGCCCTCGACGTCTCCAAGCGCTTGGTCGAGTTGTGGAACACCGAAAGCTGCTGGCATGTTCAGGCCACGATTCCTCGCAAGGCACTGACGGCTTCGTCCAAGATGCGCGCGGCGCTCGAGCCATCCACGCCAGCCTCTGTGACCAGAAGTGCGAGGTATTGGTCATCCACGCCGTGCCCTAGGAGGCGACATCCACGGCTGGACACCTCGAAGTGGGATGCCTCCTGCCCGACCATGTCAAGCAGCGCGGCATCGCCGGCGCCGAGGATGGCGGCAGCCATGGCGCACACGGCGTCCGGGTTGCTGGCGCGACCCAACGCTTCGACGATGGGCAGGCCGTCGCGGCCCACGAGGGCTGCGCCGAGCACGCCTTCGTGCCCGATGGCTGATTGCAGCACGGCTTCCGAATCAGTTCGCATATCCGTCACGGGAATCCCTGTGGGCACTCGCCCAGGCCATCATTGTCTGCGGGAGTTGATTAAAGCTTGCCGCATGATTGTCAAATAAATCTCATGCCAACCGAGGATGCGTATGGATGACCGCCCGGCGCGGCCGGTGTTTCCCCTCGACGCGCTGCTGCGTTCATTGCCTGACGCAGTGCTCGTGGGCCTCCCTGACGGCACGGTGGTCGCCCAGAATGCCGCCGCCGGGAACCGCATCCGGCAGCTGCAGGAACTTGGTCCCGAGATTGCCCGCTGGTTGGCAGACTCCGGCGCGCCCCGCGTGGCCGTTGGCCATCTGGATGGCCCTGTCGAGGTGTCTCTGTCTTCGTTCGACCATGAAGGTTCGTGGGTCGTCGCCATCTGCCGCGACATCACGGAGCGCACAAAGGCGGAGGAAGCAGACCGCCTGGCGTTCCAGCGGCTGCTCGAGATCCAGCAGCTGCGCGAGACCAACCGGTTCAAGACCCAATTCTTGAACGCCGCGAGCCACGAACTGAACACGCCCATCACGCCTGTGAAGATCCAGCTGCACTTGCTAAGCGAAGGGGCGCTTGGCCCGTTGACAGAGGGGCAGCAGCATGCGCTGCGCATGCTGCGGCGCAATGTCGACCGCCTGGCCACCCTTGTGGACGCCGTTCTTGACGTCGGACGCATCGAAAGCGGGCGCTTCCGGATGGCCGCCGAGGAGGTGGACCTTGCGACCATCGTCAATGACGCTTGCCAGGACGCCCGGATCGACGTTCACGCCGAGCCCAGTCCGCTCATCGGCGATGCCGATCGGCTGAGGCAGATGGTGGACCACCTGATTCAGAACGCATGGGCCGCGGCGCCAACCCGCGTGGTCGTCCGCGTTGCACCAGGGCGCCTGGAGATCACGGACGACGGGCAGGGATACACGGGCCACGACATCCAGGGGCTCTTCCAGCCGTTCGTGGAGGCCGGCGCCGAGGGGCGCGGCTTGGGACTTTACCTCGCACGCGCCATTGCCCGCGCGCACGGCGGAGCTTTGGAGGCGCACAGCGGCGGGCCCGGCAAGGGGGCGACGTTCGTGGCCACGGTCAAGGGAGCGCCGCCAACCGCGCAAGACGCGTGAACCCTGCGCGTTTCAGAGCCCGCTGCTGCGGGCGTTCTTCTTCGCCAAGTCCATGGCCCGGGCGAACGCCATGTTGCGCTGGGTCTCGCTTTGACGTGCCTTCAGGCTGTTCGAGATGACGTCGAGGATCTCGTCCGGGTCCAGCGGCTTCGTGAAGAAGTTCTCGATGTTGGCCTCGTTGATAGCCCGGATGGCGATGTCCAGATCCGGGAAGGCCGTCATGATGATGCGCGGCACCTTCGGAAGCCGGTCCCTTGCCGCGGTCAAAAACTCTAAGCCGTTCATGCTCGGCATCTTGTAGTCCGACACGATGAGGTCCACGGGTTTGCTGTCCAGCACGTCGAGGGCGGCTTCCCCGCTCTCCACGGCCACGACCTCCACGTCGTCAATCGAGACTTCGATCAGCTCCTGGAGAGACTCCAAAATGTCCGGCTCGTCGTCCACCAGAATAATGCGCCGCAACCGGGCGGGGGATTGGTCACCCATCTAGCCCCTGATTTGGCCGCGAAGGGATAAAGGCATGTCGGCGAGGGTTTTTTCCATGTGAACGAACAAATTACCCCCGCTCGTGGCGACCGTGGCAGATTCCGAACATGGCGGCTCTCTTCTAGAGGGCCTTTTGGACCGCATCAGCGAACTGATGGGCGACGGCGCCAGCATGGCCGCATTCCGGTTTGCTGCCTTCGAGGAGGGCCGCCGCATCGGCAGCGGCTACCGCCCCAATGAGACGCGGCGGATGCTCGACCGGCTCGACGCCGTGCTTGGCCACCGCAGCGAGATCCTCGACGAAGGAACTCCGCTGAAGCTGCAGGTGCAGGAGTCCAGCATGCTGGAATCCGACCGCGAGATCGTCCAGGGCATCGCTCTGGGCGTGCTCGAAGGCGCCCTGCTGGCAAGCCGCGGACGGCGCCATGCAGGCACCGTGGTCGGCCCCCACGCGGATGGAGGCGTCGAAGTGGCGCTGGAGGCAAAAGAATGACAGAACCCCCGAAGGACATGCACAAGCTCTTCGAGGTGTGGATGGATTCGGAAGAGAAGGCACTCATCACCGTCTTCTTCTCCCGCAATCCGGGCGTGGTGGAGACCCTTGACGGTCTGGCGCGGCGCTTGGGCACCAGCCCCGACGCGCTTCGCGAGCACGTTCAGGCCCACATCGAATTGGGCCTGCTCTCGGAACGCGAGGTCGGCGGCAAGACCTTGCTCGTCTTCGACGCCAAGAAGCGCCGTGATTTCGAGCAATTCATCCAAGAGGAGATCAAGAAACGCATGTCCAACGCGGGAGGATCCTGAATGTATTCCGATGGCCTGAGCGAACAATGCCCCACGGGCGTCGCCGGCCTGGACCAGATGCTCAGCGGCGGCTTCATGCGCGGCGACAGCAACCTCGTCGCCGGCAGCCCCGGCTGCGGCAAGACGACCCTGGGGCTCCACTTCATCGTCGCAGGCATCCAAGACGGAGAGCCGGGCGTGTTCGTGACGTTCGAATACCTGCCCCAGCAGATCTACCGCGACGCCATGAAGAAAGGCTGGGACCTTCGGAAGATGGAAGAAGACGGCATGCTGCGCCTGGTGTGCACCACGCCGGACGTGCTGCTTGCCGAAACCAAGCCCGGCCGCACCATCTTGGACGAATCCATCGAAGAGATCGGCGCCAAGCGCCTCGTCATCGACTCGATGACGCACTTCGAGTTCTTGGGCCACAAGGACCACCAGCTCCGGGATGACCTGAGCGGCCTCATGAACCACTTGCGGCTTCTGGAAGTGACCACGCTGGTCACCCATGAGATCCCCGAGATCATCGGGCCTGCCGTGCGCATCAGCAACTACGGCCTCGAATTCCTGGTGGATGCCGTCATCCTGCTTCGCTACGTGGAGCTGGAAGGCGAGCTGCAGAAGGCCATCAACGTCGTCAAGTTCCGCGGCGGCGACCACGACCGGCGCTACCGCCGCGTCGATCTGACGAAGAGCGGCATGCGCATCGAAGGCGATTACAAGGGCGTCGAGAACATCAGTGGTGGATCTGCGCGCCGCAACGTCGAGCAGCGCGCCAAGGAGCTCATCTGATGACGACGACCCTGGTGTTCTCTGCCGTGGCGGCGGTGGCAGCAGGGTTGATCTACGCATACGTCGGCAAACGGCTCAGCGAACGGAAGGTCGAGGGGGACGCCCGCGTGGCGCACATCGCCTTTCTCGTGTGGTGGTTTGCCCTGGCGGCCAACCAGCTTCTCACGGCGACCAGACAGGGTCTCTACGTGGCTGGCGGCCTTCCCGTCTGGCTGGAGCAGCTGTTTGCGCAGATTTCGCTTCTGATCGTCTTTGTGGCCCTCTGGGGACTGCTGTATTACCTCGTGTTCCTCTACACGGGATCATCCAAGTCCCTTGTCCCCATCGCGGTGTTCTATGCGGTCTTCTACCTCGCCCTGGTTGTGCTGACCCTGGCGGCACCCACCGCGCACAGCCTTGGCGACGACGGCTGGAGCGTGATCACCCTTGATGCTGCTGGCAACGAGATCGAAGCGTTCACCGGAGTGGTCCTGATCGCCCTGCTGGTGTTCCTGCTCGGCCCCCAGATCGGCGCCTCGATCGCGTTCTTGCGGCTCTACACGAAGGTTGACGATGCGACGCAGAAATTCCGCATCCTGCTCGTCTCGCTGGCGATCCTTGTCTGGTTCGGCACCCCCCTGGTCGCCGTGGCGTTCGGGCCCGAGACGTCGCAGACGGATGGATACAACATCTTCCAGAGAATTCTCGCCATCGTCGCTGCGCTGACCATCCTGACGGCCTACTTGCCGCCGCGACCCCTGCGTGAGAAGTTCGGATTGCGGTCCATCGCGGAGGAGTCATGACCCCCTGGATCCGGCGCCCGGAGCCGGAAGACGAAGAAGAGGGCGACGAGAAGGTCAAGAAGAAGGGCCTCAAAGAGCGCGCCGCCCTCCTCATCTAGCCCCCACCCTTCTTATAGGAGGGGTGTGTCGCCGCTTCATCGGCAGTGGTCCGCCACCGCCGGATGTCGAAGGAGTCAGCATGAAAGGAATCGACCGCAAGTCGGATCCTGTGTTGGTGACCCTCATCAGCCGCCTCAAGGAGGCCGGCCGCGAGGGCGCCCCCATCTGGCGAGACATCGCTTCGCGACTGGAGCGGCCGTCTCGCAACTGGGCACAGGTCAACGTCAGCAAATTGGAAGCCCACGTTCGTGACGGCGAGAACGCCATCGTGCCCGGCAAGCTGCTGGGCGCCGGTGAGCTCAACCAGCCCATCACGGTTGTCGCTTTCAAGGCAAGCGCCTCCGCCAAGGCCAAAGTGGCCGCGGCGGGTGGAAAGGTCCTCACTCTGAAGGAAGGCGTGGACGCCTTCCCGAAGGGCGAGAAGTGCCGGATCATTGGATAACATGAGCAAGACAACCGTCATCGACGCCACGGGCCTCGTCCTCGGACGCATGGCCACCGTCGTCGCGAAGAAGGCTCTCGAAGGAGAGCACGTGCACATCGTCAACGCCGAGAAGGCCATCATCACGGGCGCCAGCAAGAAGAGCATCCAGGCCCGCTACCGCTTCAAGCGCGAAGTCGGTACG
>JBFKLD010000070.1:0-7181 GCA_041630755.1 Thermoplasmatota archaeon | reverse complement strand
TGCTTGCGGGCCACGGAGTCGGCGTCCAAGTCGAATGTGTTGATCTCCGCGATGGACAACAAGAGGTAGCGCAGTTCGAAGAGATGCTCCGCTTGGTCCGCGAGGTCCATCAGGGCCTTCCGCTGCCCCTCATCGAGCTCGCGGGGCTTCCTGTCGATGACGCACAGCGTTCCCATTGGCTGGCCCCAGGGGCTGTGCACAGGCACGCCCGCGTAGAAGCGAATGTCGGGCTCTCCTGTCACGAGGGCATTGTCCTGGAAGCGAGGATCTTTGGTGGCGTCTTCGACTTCGAGGATGGTGTCCTCGGCAATGGCATGCGCGCAGAACGCCAAGTCGCGGTCTGTTTCGCTTGGTTCCAATCCCACCCTGGCCTTGAACCACTGGCGCCGCTCGTCAATCAGGGACACCAGGGCGATGGGCGTTCCGCAGATGTAGGCTGCGAGGCGGACGATGCGGTTCCAGCTCTCCTCCGTGTGCGTGTCCAAGATCTTCAGGCGTCGCAGCTGGTCGAGGCGTTCCTCCTCATCGGGGGGCAGCGGCGCACGCATACTCGCCATCCCGGCGCGCTGGAGGGTAGCCCTTTCGGCTGCGGCAAGCCTTCATCTGCGGCAGAGATTTTTGTGGCGCCGGAAGAACAACCCTTAGAAGGAAGCCCCTCATGGTTCCCCTTGGGATGCACGAGCATGGGCTTTGACAAGAAGACCCTCGTGTTGCCGAAAGGCACGCGCTTCGAGGAACGCACCATCGTCACGTCCGGCGACGTCATCCTAGGGAACCACGTCAAGAGCGCCTTCGGCGTCAAGACCGACGGCCGCGTCTTCTGCGGCCAAGGCGTCGAACTGCATGGCGACGTGGACTGCGAAGGCGACCTGCGCATTGACCAGTCGAGCCATGTGCTGGGCGACATCCAATGCGGTGCCAATGTGTACCTGGGCGAGCGCGGCTTCGTCCAAGGAGACTTGGCCCTCGAAGGCGACCTGGACGTGGGCGACGATGTGCGCATCGGCGGCCAGCTCAAGGCCAAGGGGTGGGTGCAGAAGCGCAACCCCGTGCCGCTTGTCATCTACGTGTTCATCTATCTCCTCGAATTGCTTCGCATGGGGCAATCCGAGGAAGTGGAGCGCATCCTGAAGGAGATGGAGGAAGCAGACGATGCCGAAATCGCGGTGGACGAGATCTTCTTGTTCGTCCCCGACAACAGCGACATCGGGCTCCAATCCACGGACGTCAAGGGCAGCTTCGTCACGAAGGAAGAGTGCCGCATCCTTGGCAACCTCACGGTCAAAGGCGACGTGGAGCTTGGCGCCGAAACCCAGATCTGCGGCGCGTTGCGCGCCGAGGGCGACGTCATCTTGCGCCGCGAGTCCGAGGTCCAAGGCGATCTCGTGGCCACGGGCAAGGTGGTCGTGGGCCACGGCTGCTCGATCTTGGGCGATCTGAAGGCGGCCAGTGTCGAGATGTACACGTCGGCGACGGTTGACGGCAAGATCAAGGCCGAAGAAGGCGTGTCCTTCCGCACGGAGGAGCAGGACTTCCGCCAGGAGACTGCGGAGGAGAACGTCAAGGCGTTCGAATCCAAGTCGGCCGATCTGATGGACTTGCTCAGCTAACCGAGAGCGCCAGCCGACGGCGGCCACCGGAGGTGGCCGCACCTCACCGCTTAGCCCAGCACGAGCGCGCAATCATCCCACAGCATGCGTGCACCCATCGGTTGCAAGCTGATGCCAAATTCCGCAGCCTCTCCGTCCACTTCGTAGCACCAGAAGCCGGGGCTTTCGTGGTCGTCAATGGCATTGATCCCGAATCCGAATTGGCCGCATGCCGAGTATTCGATGGCCACGTCGCTTTGCTCCTGCCATTGCAGCAGTGCATCATGGACCACGAATTCTCCCGGGTGCTGCGTGTCGCATCCGTCGTAGAGGGGCGCACTCGTGAGGGTGCCCATGTCCAGAAGCACCGTTTCGTCGCGGTCGCTTACAAGATCGGCATCGCCGCGGAAGACAACGGCGATGCTGGCCTCGTAGAGCCGCACGGCAAGCAAGCTCTGGTTCACGCTTTGCACGCCGTCGGTGGCCGTCACGAGGAATGTCGTGTGGCCAAGCCCGACCTCCTGCGTCGTGTTCCACGCCCCGGACGCCTCGATGGCCACGGGCGCGCCGCTGGCCGGGCGGCCGTTCTCTTCCACGACCTGGACCGTCAGCTGTGCAGGAGCAGACACGGAGCCAGCCACCGTGACCGAGCCTTGGGTGCCGATGGGGATCGGGTCGAGGGTGAGCACCAGTTCCGAGGGCTCGGGTGTGGGCTCAGGCATCTCCTCGGTCATCGGTTCAGGCGCGTCCTCCACGGGGGCGGCGCAGCCGGCAAGGGCGAGCATGGCAAGGATCAGGATGGGTCTCATGGGCGTCTCCAGAAAATGACGAGAAGAGGGAAGATCACGGGCCAGGCGGGGGATTCCTGCGTGGGCAAGAAGCCGCCTTCGACCTCAAAGGAATGCGTGATGACGGGGCTTTCTCGCCCGGCGCCGACGCTCTTCATGGCAACCGTGTGGTTGCCTGCAGACAGGTGGGGGATCTGGATCCACCAGGTGCCCGGAGCCTCATTTTGGGACCATGGGCCACCGTTGAGGCTCCACGCGATGGCCGTGGCGTTGGCGTCCGTGTGGCGACCTTTGAGAAGCACAGCCATCTCGTCGTCGAATGGACCCCCTTCGGTGACGGTGGGCGCTCCAAGGGGCAGTGCGGCCCACGCGTCCTGCGCCGCCATGCTTGGTGCGACGCGCACGGCCAAGGCATCGGCGACATCTCCGTGTTCGCCGCCATCACTCACATTGGTGGCCACGACGTGGTTGCCGTTGGCCGAGAGCACCGCCAGCCAGAAGCCAACCTCGGCGGGACGCTGATCCAAGGATGGCGCCTGCCATTCCACCGTCCACGTGCGCATCATGGTGCCCGCAGGCTCGTACGTCATGAGCGTGGGGTAGGGACGGCGAAGCAGATCTTCGCTTCCTGCAGGAACGTGCAGTTCTCCGGCATCCACTTCCAGCTCGAAGCCGCCTTTCGGGGCAGGGTCTGGAAGTGCCTCAGGGCCGCCCTCGACGCGGATGGTGAGCGTGTACGTTTCGCCGACATCCCATGCCTCGGGCAGGCCGTCGAGGACGGCCGTGGCAGGGTTGGCCATGGGAGGAGCCGTGTGGCAGCTAGTGCAGTCGGCACCCCGCCGTCCGCTGAAGCCGGAGACCCCGGCAAAGTCGCCCACGGCTTGCGCTGCGAAGAACAGGGCAAGCACGAGAAGGGCAACCGACCAGCGCACACGCGCGGCACGCAGCTTGACGAAAAAGCCCTGCCCTTCAGGCGACGTCTTGGAAGCGGCCCACGACGAAATCCTTCTCGAGGCTGGCGAGGAAGAATCCTGCGCGCGGTCCACGGTCTTGGCCAAGCACAGCACGGTACACGGCGCGGAACGCGGCGCCTTGCTTGACGTCGCGTTCGACGGCCACGGCGTGGATGGTGTCGTGGATGGCCTGGGCGTCCCAGGCACTGTCGGCAAGGGCCCCGGCCAGTTGGCCAAGCAGGGCCTTCTCGCCGTCCTCCAAGATTCCTTGGGGCGCTTCGGCTTGCACCTCGAATCGCAGATTGTCGGGGGCGTTGGACTCGATCCAGTTGCGCACGTGCTCGACGCGCGCCGCCAACCGCTGGCGGTCGGTCGCATCCAGGTCGCCTTCGAGCTCGCCACTGCGGCGCAAGATCGCCTCCACGCCGTCAAGGTCCTTGGCAATCTGTGCCACGGTGACCAGGTGGCGGAAGTTGACGGGCTTGGGCATGTGCGCAGGCACGCCCTGAGGCATGGACAGTTCGTAGGTGCGCTCGACTTCTGTCAGGTCACCAGGATTCTCTTCGACGCCGAAGCGCACGCGCTCAAGCCGGTCAAATTCATCCACGAGCCCGAGGAGCCCGAGTCCGGGGTCGAAGTCGATGTGCTTGCGGGGGCTTTGCCGCACCAACAGGTAGCGAAGCACCTCCGGCGGAGTCATGCGCAGCATGTCGCTGGCGCTGACGGCCAAACCGGTGCTGCTGTGCATGGCCCCTTTTCCTTTGAGGTTGAGAAACTCGTACATCACGTGCGCGGGCTCGGTGCTGCCGTACACGTCGCGCACGATCTTTTTTCCCGTGTCCCACGAGCCACCCTTGGCGCCGTGGTCCTTGCCAAAAGCTTCGAACGTGACGCCCAAGAACTCCCAGCGCGCGGGCCAGTCAATGCGCCACGGAAGCTTGCCGACGCCGCCTTCGTTCAGATCCACTTCGAAGACGCCCGCTTCGGGGTCTTCGCTGCCCTGGGCGCAGTGCTTGCACTGGGCACGCATGATGGGCTTCACGTAGTCCAGCACGCGCACGTCGCTCACGCGGCCGCAGGGGCATTGCGGGTTGAATGGCGCCCAGGTCTTGGGCAGCTGGCGCTTGCTGATGGATTCGATGATGGCGCGGATGTCGTTGCTGGCATCCATGGCCTTGAGGGTGTTTTCGACGTAGCGCCCATCGTGGTAGAGCTGGTGCGCCGACATGACGGTCGGCTGGATCCCCAGCTCATCGAGGTTGCTCAGGAAGGGTTCCAGGAAGTGTTCGCTGTAGTTGGCGTGGCGGCCACATCCTTGCGGGCGGCCCTCGGCGTCGGGGCACGGAATCTCGCGCAGGGGCTTGCCGACGTGCTCCTGGTAGCTCGGATGAAGGAATGGGTAGACCTTGCGCAGGGGGTCGTAGTCGTCCGCGATGTAGATCAGTTCGGCCTCGGCGCCGAGATCTTTGGTGGCACGGAAGATGGCCTCCGTGGTCAGCACTTCGCGCATGTTGCCCACGTGGATCGGGCCGCTTGGCGTGATGGCCGTGGCAAACACGTGCTTGGACGCGTGCGATTCAATGAGGCGTTCGGCGACGACGTCGGCCCAATGGGTCACAGGCGCGCCACTTGGCCCACGCACATGAGGATTGCCTAGCGGTGGACGGGCAAGGGGCCGGCGACGACCATCCAGCTGGTCATGGGCCCGATGTGGTTCTCCGTCCGGCAGTAGGGGCAGAAGATGTGGGGCGTGGACATGTTGAATCCGCCACGGTCAGGCCCTTCCATTGGAGCGATGACTTCCACGGTGCCACTGATCGGGTGCCCGCAGCAGCGGCAGCGGGGCGCCCACTTGTAGAGGCGGGTTTCCTCGGGAACGAGGCTTTCGGCCTGGTCGACGCTGAAGACCGGTTTGTCTTTGGGGCTGGGGCGCGGGGCGCCGAGGCCGGTGCGCTTGGGCGCGTTGGCCGGCCTTTTGGGGGGCGCCGCGGGGGCAGCCCCGTTGGCCGGGTGAGGGGCGCGGCCGGCACTTGGGGCCCGGCTGGGCGCGCCAGTGGACGTGCCCGTGGGGGCTGCGCTGGGCTTGGTCCGGCGTGGGCCGGCAGGTCCAGGGGCTCCAGCCGCGACGCGGCGCTTCGACTCTCCCACCTTTTGCTCACACCCACTCAGCCCAATTAAGCCGTGCGGTGCCCGAACTGCATGGATTCGTTGCCATGCTACGAAGCCCGGATGCAAGCCAGGAGAGGAAATGCACGCGATTGTGCGAGAACTTCAGCCGACGCTGCGAGATTCGCAGCATTTGGCAAAGGAGGCAGGAAAGGCGAAGCCACGCCCAAGGGAATCGAATCAACTCCCCCTGCTCTTAGCGGACCCGAGGGGATTCGAACCCCCGTCTGAGCCTCCGGAGGGCTCGGTGATATCCAAGCTACACCACGGGTCCAGGATGGCGGCCGACACGAGCGCCCCATTTGATGCTATCGGGCTCAACCTCCGAGGACCCGGCTGCGCGCGACCGCGAACATGATCGCACGCACCACCGCTTGCGGATTCTGGCTGCTTTTGAGAACGTAATCCTGCGCCCCCAGATTCACGCAGCCCATCGCGATGTCGCGCTCTTGGTTTCCGCTGCGGATCACCACCGGCGCATCGGTGGCGGCGAGGATGCCTTCGAATGCCTCCAGCCCCGTTGCATCTGGCAAGCCCAGGTCGAGAAGCACCACATCGAAGGCCGCATGGGCAAGCTCCCGCCGGGCCGCAGCCAGCGAAGGAACATCCACGACCTCCAAGGACGGTGCCCCCTCCAGCTTTTCCAGATTGGCGCACAGAAGCCGCACGTCTGCAGCATCGTCTTCCACGAGCAGCACACGCAACGAGTCCACGCCCGATTGAGGCAAACAAGGCGTATTTAACGCCCACACAGGAGGCATGATGCCCCCCGGAGGGCGTCCATTATTTGGGCGGCCACGGATGGCAGGCTGTGCCCAGCTTGCTGGACGAGGTCATCGATCAAGTGTCGAGTGTGGCCAAGGATGCCAGGGAAGTGCTCGATGCTTGGTGGGAGGACGCGCAGTACGAAGCAGACAAGGGGTTTGCAAAGCTCATGGCGCAGCACCCAGAGCTGTACGCCGACCTGCGGCGCGCGTGGCGCAAGACACGCAAGGCCGTCGACGGCTGGCTCAAGTGACTGGCGGACGCCCCGTGCGCACGTAGTATGCCAGCAAGAGAAGTCCCACGATCGGAATGGGAAGAAGGAGAACGCCCAACCCCCAGGCTTGCACCGTGCCATCGCGGCTCAGAAGCATTCCCGCCCCCGTCAACGTCGTGGCCAGGAAGACCAGCCACAGGGGCCCGAACCGCAGGCGGCGCTCAGTCACGAGGGGGCGACGACGCGCGCCCCTCAAGGGCGCTTCGGTGCTGTGCGTCGCGTGCGATGAATTGGCTTGCGCACGTGGCGCAGCAGAATGCGTGGATACGCCCAGAGATGGTCTTCTCGACTGGATCAGTGGTGCGCCGCTTGCACCAGTGCCTTCAGGTCCTCCGGGCGCCCGTAGGCGCTGTCCGGGGCAAAGGGCAGGACGCCGTCATAGCCCCAGTTGCGCGCGCCCGGGAAGTCGGCGACCGGCATGAGCTCGATCGCGGTGACACCGAGATCGACCAGGTGGTCCAGACGACTCAGCGCTGCACGGAAGGTGCCTTCCGGTGTGAAAGTTCCGACATGCAGCTCGTAGAGCACGGCCTCCTCCCACGGTCGCCCGGCCCAGCCCCTGTGTTCCCAGCTCCACGCCGCCGGATCGATCACCTCGCTCGGCCCGTGCACGTCCCGGGGCTGGTACCGCGAGGCGGGATCGGGC
>JBFKLD010000069.1:0-7207 GCA_041630755.1 Thermoplasmatota archaeon | reverse complement strand
GGCAGGAAGAGGAAGACGTTGAGGGCCGTGGTGCTGGCGACTTGCAGCAAGCTCAGTTCGCGCGGGCTGCGGCTGAGGATGGCCAGGAAGCTGCTGCTGGCCATGAGGAATCCAAGGAAGGCGAGGCTTGCCAGAAACGCAAGCCAGCCTGCGCTCAATGCGATGGTCACGGCGATGCTGAGCATCATCGTGATGATGAGCACAGGCAGACTCTTTCCAAGCAGCAGCGTGGACGGGTGGACGGGGGCCGAAAGCAAGAGAACGCCGCGTTTCCGGGTGCGCTCGTTGTGCAGATTCGCGCTGTGGACTTGCGCAAGCAGGCTTGCCGGGATCAGGTACGCGAAGGTGAGAAGGAGGCTCCGGATGGGAAACGGCGGGTCCACTTGGTCGGGCCGCAAGCCCGTGCGCACTTCGCCGACGGGCGCGGCTTGTTCGGCCAACGGGGGTTCCTGGGTCGGTTCGGGTGCCGACGTGCCGTTGCCGCTTGGGCCGGCAGGCGCAGGGGCGGGTTCCTCTTCGGGATCCGCTTGGAAGATGGGTTGGGCTTCCCGCGCCTCGTAGACGAGTGTGATGTCCATGGGGAATGCGGCAGCCTGATCGGCTTCCTCCAGAAGGCGCAGGTCGAGCCAGCGGCGCACGGCCTGGTCGAAGACCTCCATCGCGCCGCGGCTCTTTTCGTCGGCGCTGTCGTACAAGATGCGGTTGCCTTCGAGGAAGATGTCCGCATCGCCTCGGGCAAACAGCGTCCCGTCGCCCTCGATGACACGCAAGCGCGTGGCATCCTCTGCAGCCCCGCGGAAGGGGCTGTCGGATACCTCAACGATGAACAAGTCCTCCTCGGGAGCCGGAGAGAAATTGGGCACGACAGCCACAAGGACACCAAGCAGGGCGCCGAGGATCAGCAGGACGATGGCCCCTTTTGGATCCACGCGGCGGAAGTGCCTGGCAGCTTCTTCCCAGGCGATGCGCCAGGCCATCAGTTCACCAAGTGCTCCAGGATGTCTGCGAGGCGGGGCGCTTGGGCTTGCACGTCGCGGACTCTTCCTCCGGCGGCGTGCACGGCATCGAGGGCGGCTTCGACGGCCGGCCATTCAGTCACCAGCGCGACATGCTCGACGCCATCGGGTTCACTGCCAGGGAAGGCCACATCGCTGCGCACCCGGTACATAGTAGGACCGGCCTCGGCGCGCATCTCTTCCAGGCGGCCGCGGCGGATGATGGCACCCTCATGCATGACGAGGATCTCGTCGCAGACGCGTTCGATCTGCTCCAGGTCGTGGGCGGAGAGCAAGACCGCCTTGCCTTGGGCGCGCAGGTCGAGCAAGAAGCGGTCAAGGACGCCTTGCGTGGCGGGGTCGAGACCGCTTGCCGGTTCGTCAAGGATGACCAGTCCCGGGTCGTGCAGGAGCGTCCGGGCCAGAGCCACCTTGCGGGCGCTGCCTTTGCTGAGGCGGCCGCAGGGGGTTGTCCAGAAGGGCTTGTCCAGGCGCAGGCGCTCCAGAAGCTCTTGTGCCCGGGCGATCGCATCCGCCTTGGACATGCCGTAGATGCGGCCGAAGTAGCGAAGGTACGACACCGGCGTCATGTCCTCGTACAACGGCGAATCTTCGGGGGCATAGCCAATGGCCGCGCGCACGGGAGCCTGCAGGGGATCTTCGCCGTTGACGTGCACGGTGCCTGCGGTGGGTTCCAGCAGGCCGGCACACATCTTGATGGTCGTCGTCTTGCCAGCGCCGTTGTTGCCAACGAGGCCGACGATGCGCCCATCGGGCACTTCGATGTCGATTCCTTTGACGGCTTTGGTGGCTCCGTAGTGCCGGGTGAGACCCTTGGCTGACAGCACGAGCCGCGCCATCAAGGGGAGCCCATTAAGCCGTGGCGCTCAGAGTCGGCTGCGTGCCAGCAGCAATCCCGCGACGATGGCCAGAAGCGCAAGGGGAGCCGAGGCCCCTTGGGGCTCGGGAATGGGCGGTTCTTCGGCGACGCACGGCGCCGGCTCTTGCCAGGCCTGCTGGAGTTCGCCGCCGGCTGCGTCGACCACTTGGAATCCACCGTCATCGAATCCGGTGCGCGCGGCGATGCCCCAGCCACATGCCTCTGCAGGCTCGGCGAAGGACACAAGCAGGGTGCGGTTGATCCATTGCGTCTTGTGCTGGATGTGGTTCGCGTTCTGGTCCATGACGGTGGAGCCGCTTGGCCCCAGGTGCACGATGTAGAACGTGCCTTCGTCGGCCATGAGGCTGACGTCGAGGCTCCGGTTGTCCGGGAGGCGGTCACCCATGTGGACCTTCACGAGCCAGGTCCCGTTTTCGGCGTCGACGGAAATCTGGCGGATGTCCATGCCCGCCTCGGCATCTGCGGCATCGCTGAGCACGGGGCGCCCGTGCCCTTCATGGGCGGCCACGGTGGTCACCAGAAGCAGCACAAGCAGAAGGCGCTTCATGGGGCCTCCGGGTCGTTCATCCATTCACACCCGTCGGGATGCGTGTTGGAGCCGGCCTTGTAGTCGTTGCAAGGGACGATGGTTGCCAGGCGCGGATGGGGCGGCTGGTGCTCGTTCATGCCTTCTTGGCATGGCGGAAGGGCCCGGATGAAGGGATCGTTGGGGTCCGTGCGCATCTGGCCACCGGCGTAGGTGTTGTCCATCCAGCAGTTGCCGCGGCCTTCTTCGTCCCACCAGTGGTCGAAGCCGTTTGGAAGCTCTTGACCGTCCGGAGTGATGCCCATGGAATTGCCGACAAACCAGTTGTCGTGGCTGGTGTCGAATTGTTTGCCTGCGTCGCCCTGGAGGTCGGCGGGGTCCGGTTGGACGCAACCGCTGTCGGGGCCGCTGAACATGCAGAAGAGGTCAATGCCGCCGTCCTCGCCGCGAAAGACTGCAGGGACGCCAAAGAGCATGGTGCCGTAGCGCCAATTGTCGTAGATGAAGTTCTCATTGACCCGGTTGTTGTTGCCGCCGGCGATCATGAGGCCGGTTCCGACGGGCAGCGGCACAACGGGGCACACGACGCCTTCCTCGATGCCGCGTTCGGCCAGGGGCTTGTGGCAGGGCCCGTCGGGCAGCCAGTTGTCGTAGTAGTTCTCGTTGTTGCTGTAGATCTCGTTGGCGACGAAGCGCGCCGAGTCTTGGGGCAGGCCGGGGTGGTCGGGGAACAGGCTGTCGGTTGCCACACCCGCAGCGTTGTGGTGGAATTTGTTGTGGTGGGCGTACACGGAATTGCCCGCGGTGCCGCTGTAGCCAAGCGCGTTGTGGTGGCTGTCGCAGCGCGTGATCTCGATGCTGGGCCGCGCGCCAAACAGGTCCGACGCCGAGCCGGGATAGATGCCGCTGTCGCCGTTGCCGTACGATTCGCAATCCACGTACAATCCATGGTCGACGGCGAAGGTGAGGAAGCCGTATGCGTAGTTCCAGCGGGTCAGGACATCATCAATGCGAAAGCCGTCGGTTTCGATGATGTAGACGCTGTTGAAGTCAGTTCGCTGCGCCGTCAGGTGGTGCACGACGAAGCCGTCTGCGCGGTCGGCCCGCAAGGCATTGAGGAAGGTCCAGTTGGCATCCAAGATCACGTCTTCCCGGGTCACGCCCGTGCCTTCGATCTGGAGCCGGCACAGCCGTTCCGTGGTGCAGCGCGTGTCCTCGTCCGGGCCGTCACCCATGACGGCGATCATGTTGTGGGCGAAGGGGCATTCCTGGTGCTGCTCGTAGGTGAGCACCTTCTGGTCCGCCAGCCCGGCGCACGCGCCCGTTGCGTTCTGGTGGAGCGCGATGCTGGGCTCTTCTTGGTAGAGGCCCGGTTGGATGAGGATGCGGTGGCCAGGACCGGGCACGGCATCAACGGCGGCTTGCACGTGGCGGTGCCCGTAGTCCATGCACTCGGTCCACCGAAGCAGCTCTTGGAAGCGCTTGGCCGCCGGGTAGTCGCGCACGCGCTCAGGCGTGTCCTGCTTGCACACCATCGTGTACGGGCCCTCGAGCCGCAATTCGGGGACTTCGCCTGAGCCGTCAGGAAGGTCGGCCCGCCGTTCGCCGTGGCCGGCGGCTTGGATGGCGCCGACGATCAAGATCAGGCAGACAAGGGCAACACGCATCACGGCGCGAGGCAGGATCGAGTTCTTGGATTTGCCGACAGCGCGGCGCCAAACGAAAGTGGAAGGAAAGGGAAAGGAAGCGTTGCGCCGGTCTAACGGCGGAAGCAGTCGTTGCAAAGCACTTCGCGGCCCGGAGTGGGGCGGAAGGGCACCTGGGTGCCCTTGCCGCAGCGCGTGCAGTTCACGTCGTGCATTTCGCGGTCGCCGCGTCCCCCGCGGGGCGGGGAGCTCTTCTTGAAGCAGTCCCGGCACAGGACCGGGCGGCTGCCGCTGGGCTTGAAGGGCACAGTCGTCTGCGTGCCGCACTCGGCGCACGTGACGTCGTGCTCTTCGCCACCGCTTCGGGGACCCCGGGCGGGGCGATCCTTCTGGAAGCAGTCGCGGCATTTCACGGGGCGGTCGCCCCGGGGCTTGAAAGGTACGGTCGTCTGCTGCCCACAATCGGCGCAGGTGACCTCATGCTCCTCGCGGGGAGCCTGGCCAAATCCCATATACTTGTTCTCCAAGACGGGGCTCAAGCCCCGCCATATTCGCTCGCAGGAGAACCTAGTATAAGGCTTCGACCGGCAGTTTCTATCGGAAAGTGCCAGATTTGTCCGCTTCAGGCCTCTCCAACCACGACGGTCACCGTTCCATCCAAGTCCACAGGGTCGCTGCCGTCCTCTGCGGCGTAGGCACGGAAATGGATGGTCCATTGGTAGGCGCCCGGCTCGGCGGGAACCATCTTTCCTGCGGCGTCATCCCACACCTGGCCGTCCCAGGTGGTGTTGAAGAACATCTGGGCATCCATTTCGCCCACGCCAAAGGCCGCACAGTAGAAGCGGGGCTCCTTGTGCGTCACGGCCTTGCCGTCCTTCTCCATGGTTTCGCTCCAGGCCGGCTTGCAGATGTTGCTCACGTAGTACGTGCCACTCTCCTTGGTGGCAACGGCAGACACGCAGAATCCTTCGTCGCACGCCTCCATCTCGACGACGAGGCTCAGGTCGCCTTGGACATCTTCGTCGCGGTGCTCCTGCGGTGCGAAGGAAGGCGGCTCGGCGGGTTCGATCTCATTCGAGGGCGCGGTGCAGCCTGCGAGGAGGCAGGCCAGGGCGATGCATAGCAAGCGCATAGTCATCCATGGATGGACCTTCACGCATGAATGCTTGGTGGACGTTCGGTTCTCACCAGACAAGCTGCTTCATGCAGTACACGCTGCCACCGGCCTTGCGAAATTCGCTGGTGTCGACCGGAACCGGGACGTAGCCGTGCTCGGCAAGCGCGGCCACCGTTTTGGTGCAGGCTCCGTCAATGACCACATGCTCGCCGTCCACACTGAATGCGTTGGCAGCCATCAGGTGCCCCTCGTCCGAGACGTCGATGAGGAGCTTGAAGGCGGATTCGATCTCCTGCCGCCCCTGGTCGTCGAAGGCGCCAGGCACCCAGAGGGCAGCCTCGTCGTCAACGATGCAAAGGCACGTGTCGAGGTGGTAGTAGCGCGGGTCCACCAAGCGAAGGGGCGTCACGCGCGCAGCAAGCGCCATGCGCACAGCACCCAGCGCCAGCGGGTCGGTGCGAAATCCGTGCCCCATCCAGACGTGCCGCCGGCGGTGATGCCAAAGGAGGTCGCCCCCTCCTTCCAGCATGACTTCGTTCGAGACGGCCCTGCTTCCCAGGGCCCGAAGCGCACCGCTGAGGGCTTCGACTTCCGGCTCGCGGGAGTCGTGGCGCATGACGGATTCGAGGTGGTGCGGGCGGCCTTGCGGATCCGGGAAGGCGAACACGGGATTGGCGGTGAAGACTTGGTCCGGAAGTCCCTCGGTGGGCTCCAGCAGCTCGACATCCATCTCCAGCCCAAGAAGCACATCCACCAGTGCCTCCCATTGGCGCGTCGCTGCCTCGGCGTCCACGACGTGCAGCTGGCCGTCTGCTTCCATGAAGGGGTTTTGTGCCTCCTCGATGGCAAAGAAGTCGGGCCGGCACATCACGACCGCACGGGGCGCAGGCAAGGAAGGAAGGGAAGAGTTGTCCATGGGGACTCAGAGGCCCAAGTCGGCCTTCACGAGGGGCACGATGTCGGTCGGGAAGTCCACGACCTTCACGCCCGCCTTCTTGAAGGCGTTCATCTTGGATTCGGCGGTGCCGACGCCCTTCTCGACGAGGGCTCCGGCGTGGCCCATCTGCTTGCCTTCGGGCGCCGAGCGGCCGGCCACGAACGCGTAGATGGGCTTCTTCTTGGCCAAGCCAACCTCTTCGATGTAGGCCGCGGCTTCCTCTTCGGCGCCGCCGCCGATCTCGCCCACGAGGACGATGGCCTTGGCCTCGTCGTCGTTCTCGAACATCTTCACGGCTTCGAGCAGGTTGGTGCCCGGGATGGGGTCGCCGCCGAGGCCGAGCACACTGGTCTGGCCGATGCCTTCTGCCGAGAGGGCGCCCACGATCTCGTAGGTCAGGGTGCCACTCTTGCTGGCGACGGCGACGGGGCCGCCGGGCGTGAAGATCTGGCCGGGCAGGATGCCAACCTTGGCCACACCTGCGGTGCAGGCGCCGGGGCAGTTGGGGCCGATGAGGGTGACGCCATGCTGCTTGGCGTAGTTCACGAAGTGGGCCGCGTCATGGACCGGGATGTGCTCGGTGATGACGATGACGGTTTCCATGCCGGCGTCGACGGCTTCGATGACGGCGCTCTTGGCAAACCGGGCGGGCACAAAGACGAGACTGGTGTTGCAGCCGGTTGCTTCCTTGGCGTCAGCGACCGTGTTGAACACGGGCACGCCGTGGACGTCTTGGCCGGCCTTGCCGGGCGTGACACCTGCGACGACGTAGTCTCCGTATTCCTTCATCTGGCTGATGTGGAACTGGCCCACGGAACCGGTGGCACCCTGGACGACGACCTTGCTGTCGTTGGTGAGGACGACCGCCATCAGGCCACCTCCGCAAGGGGCATGTCCTTGGCCATGTCGGTGGCCTTCTGGGCGGCCTCCTGGAGCGTGTCAGCGACGGTGAAGCCGTACTTCTCGAGGATGACCTTGGCTTCGGCTTCCTTGGTGCCCTTGATGCGCGTGATGATGGGGAAGTCCACGCCTTCGTTCTCGATGACGTGCACCAAGCCCTCGGCGACGACGTCGCAGCGGGTGAT
>JBFKLD010000068.1:0-7261 GCA_041630755.1 Thermoplasmatota archaeon | reverse complement strand
TGGAAGAAGGTCGGCGGCAACCTCAGCGCTGGTCGCGTGCAAAGCGTCGCCGTGCGCCTCGTCGTCATGCGCGAGCGCGAGCGCATGGCCTTCACCCCCGCAAGCTACTGGGACCTGGAAGCCACCCTGGACAACGGCGGCCTGTTCGAAGCAAGCCTCACCCACGTCGGCGGCCGACGCATCGCCGGCGGCAAGGACTTCGGCGACGACGGCCAGCTCATTCCGGGCAAAGACGTCGTGGTTCTCGACGAGGACGCGGCCAACGAGCTCGCGGGCCGCCTCAAGCACGCCGCGTGGACCGTGTCCTCGGTGGACGCGCAAGAGAAGCAGTCTCGCCCGAAGCCCCCATTCATCACAAGCACGCTCCAGCAGGACGCGAACAACCGCCTCAACATGAGCGCCCGCGACACCATGCGGGTGGCCCAGCGCCTGTACGAAAACGGGTTCATCACCTACATGCGTACCGACAGCGTGGCCCTGTCGGACGAAGCGATCGCCGGTGCGCGCGCCGCCATCGAGGAAAGCTTCGGCAAGGACTACGTGCCAGCCGCGCCCCGCCACTACAAAGGCAAGAAGGACTCGGCGGCCCAAGAGGCGCACGAAGCCTTCCGGCCCGCCGGCGACACCTTCACGCACCCCGACAAAAGTGGCCTTGACGGCCAGGAACTGAAGCTCTACCGCCTCATCTGGCAGCGCACCCTCGCGTCGCAGATGGAAAACGAGCGCTACACGCAGACCACGGCCATCATCGACGCCGAAGATGCGGCCTTCCGCTCCAGCGGCAAAGTGGTCACATTCCCGGGCCACCGCGCCGCATACGGCGGACCAAGCGAAGCCAAGGAGCTGCCCGCGATCCAAGCCGGAGACCAGCCCACGTGCAAGAGCGTCAACGCCGATGGCCACGAAACCAACCCCCCGCCGCGGTTCACGGAAGCCAGCCTCGTGCAGGCCCTTGAGGCCGAAGCCATCGGTCGGCCGAGCACCTACGCCAGCATCCTGGACACCATCATGAATCGGGGCTACGTCACCAAGAAGGGCAAGGCCCTCGTGCCCAGCTTCACCGGCTTTGCCGTGACTGGACTGCTGGAGACCCACTTCCCCGACCTGGTGGACACGCAGTTCACGGCCAAGATGGAGCAAGTGCTCGACGACATCGCGGCAGGACAGGCCGACTGGGTGCCGTTCCTGGAGGAGTTCTTCCTCGGAGACACCGGCTTGCAAGCGCAGATCGCTGAGCGCCTGGAATCCATCGACCCCGAGCAAGCACGCATCATCAACATCGGCGACGGCCATGACTTTGCCGTGCGCATTGGACGGTTCGGCCCCTACGTGGAGGCCGAACTTGATGGCGAGAAGGTCAGCGCGAGCCTGCCTGAAGACCTCACCCCCGACGAATTGGACGCCGATCGGGTCCACCAGCTCTTGCAAGCCAAGCTCGAAGGTCCGCAAGTGCTTGGCACCGACCCGGCCACGAGCAAGCCCATCTACGTCCTCGACGGCCGCTTCGGCCCGTACTACCAGCTCGGCGACCAAGAGGAAGGCAGCCGCAAGAAGCCCAAGCGGGCCAGCATCCCCAGCAAGAAGATGGAGGATGCCGACCTGGAGCAAGCCATCTTCCTTCTGGGTCTGCCCCGCCGCGTCGGCGACCACCCCGACGGTGGCGTCGTGGAGACCAACATCGGGCGCTTTGGCCCCTACGTGGCCCACGACAAAGGTGACGGCTCGAAGCCCGAAAACCGGAGCCTCAAGACCGTGGACGACGTCCAGCACATCAACCTCGACGAAGCGGTCGAGATCCTCGCCAAGCCCAAAGGAGGCCGCCGCGGCCCCGCCGTGCTGAAGGAGCTGGGTGAGCACCCCAAGGGGGGCGCCGTGCAGATCCTTGACGGCCGCTACGGTCCCTACATCAAGCACAAGAAGACCAATGCCAGCCTGCCCAAGGGGATGGACCCCGACACGGTGGACATGGAAAAGGCGGTCGAGCTGCTGGCAAAGAAGAAGAAGTGAGGGCAGGGGCTTTATCATCCGCCCCGATGGAAGTCTGTGGCCCTGTCCAAGCGCAAGCTCAGCCCCTACTTCTTGTTCGGGGTCTTGCTGCTTCTCGCCTGGGCCAGCTTCAAGCTCCTGAACGTCTTCTTGGACTACGTTCTCGTGGGCCTCTTCTTTGCCTACGTGACGTTCCCTGCCTACAAGTGGGTCCAGAAGCGCGTCCGCAGCCCACCATTGGCAGCCATCCTTCTGCTGATGCTCACATCGGCGCTCTTCCTCGTACCCCTGAGCTTCTTGCTCGTGGAGCTTGTCGAAGAAGTGCGGCAGATCCTGGTGGCGCTGCAATTGCGCGACTTCAACACCCTCGTCCAAGAGGTGGCGGCGTCCATCAACCGCTTCGCCGGCCGCACAAGTGAAGCCGAATCGGTGGCCACGGCCCAATTCATCCAAGACATCGTGCGCGAAGTGCGCGACAGCCTCGCCGGCGTCCTGCGCGACTTGCCCGTCGGCCTCGCCAGTGGCATCGTCGGGGTCTTCGTCCTCCTGTACGTCCTGTACTACGCCTACATTGACGGTGAGAGCTTCATCAACTATCTCAAGCAGGCCCTTCCGATGCAGGAGAGCCACCGCGACCTGCTGTTTCGCGAGATCGGCAACGTGGTGCGCGCGGTCATGTTCGGCAGCGTCCTCACGGCCTTGATCCAAGGCGCCCTGGGAGGCCTCGGCTTCTTGTTCTTCGGCGTGCCCGGCGTCATCTTCTGGAGCGTCATCATGTTCGTGCTGGCGCTGCTGCCCATCGTCGGGCCGCCCCTGGTCTGGGTGCCCGCCAGTGCCTACCTGTTCCTCGAAGGGCGCACGTTCGCCGCCATCGGCTTGTTCGTCTACAGCGCCATCATGGTGAGCACAGTGGACAACGTCGTCCGGCCCAAGCTCATCGGCAGCCGCGCCCATGTGCACCCCGTCATCATCCTCCTGGGTGTCCTTGGCGGCATCGCCGTCTTCGGATTCAGCGGCCTGGTCCTTGGCCCCTTGATCTTGTCCATCTTCGTGACGGTCGTGGATGTGTACCGCCGCGAATTTGCGGTGCGCATGGAAGACGAAGACGAAGCCATGGCGCACATGGGGTAGGGGAACTGAGAATCCTTGGCTTCGCGCGTTCTCGCGGGACGTCGTAAACCCCTGCTTGGCGCAGCGCGCTTGGCGTTGGCGGATCTGGGCAACGGAGCCGTTCCGGCTCCGCAGCATAAGGCCCTGCGGGCCTCATGCGCAATCGAAAACCCCTTCGGGTTTGGCGCAAGAAGCGCGCTTCGCGCGTTCTCGCGCGACATAGGAGCCTGCGCGCAGGCTCCTATGCGAGATACGGGGATCGAACCCGTGCCAAGAGCTTGGAAGGCTCTTGTGCTACCACTACACCAATCTCGCGGCGAAGCCGGCGACACACAACCCCGTCTTAAGCGCTCGTGAATCGTTGCACCCGGAACGCGTGCCCCAGCCCGGTTGGCAGAAGCAGCTGCCGCAGGCGCAGATACGCCGACGCACCCTCTGGCGTGTCCCGTGGCGTCGCATTGAGCGCCTCCAAGATGCCGTGGCGCAGCAAGAACGCCTCCTGGGTCTCGTACACGGACTCTGTCCAACCCACATCCTTCGCCCACCGGCGCAGCATGGAGAAATCCACACTGCACGTGATGTCTGTGTCTCCCGGTGCCTCCAAGGGGCTCACCAGGGCGTGCTTCCGGTATCCGCGCACCGCAGCCTTGCCGCGCGTGGGGTTCCACAAGTGCCGCCCTTCGTCCCCGTAATCCACGATGAGCACTGAGCCTCCTGGCCGAAGCACCGCCGCCACGTCCTCGAGCCACACTTTGGCATCCGCCATCGCCACGGCGCGCGTGCCGGCGGCAGGGGCCTCAACCGGCAGGCAGGCGAGGGCTTCCGGGGAGGGCGTGATGTGCGTCTCGGTCCACGGTGGCCCCGCGACGGCGAGCTCCCTCCAGCCACCCTCGAAGTCCAGCACATGAAACGGCAGCACATCCACAAATTCGTTGGCCACCACGAAATCGGTCCCTTCCGGCGCCGCGGGGGCATGGCTGCCGGTGTCTGCTTGCGCGGTTCGGTGGTGGGGGCTGGCATCCACGTGGATCCACCGCACCGCGCTTCTGGCCTCTTTGCTCAGGGATTCCTGGGCGCCACGGGCCAAGTCCCCTTCCCCGCCGCCAAACTCGACGACGGTCCACGTCGCGGGCTTGCCGGCGGCGGCCCAGCAGGCCTCGATCTCTTTGCCGATGGCCTCGCCGAAGAATGGGTGCAAGGTGGGGCTGGTGGCGAAGTCTGCCTCCGAATCGGTGCCCGTGACGCGCCCTTTGGTGTAGTAGCCGCCGGGGCCGGTGAGGCAAGCGTCCATCCAGTCACGAAACGCAATGGGGCCTTCCTTTGCCAGGTTCGCCAAGTGTTCGGCCAGCGCCACGGGGGTGCCGAAACCTTGGCTTGCCAAAGCGCTTCGCGTCGTGATTTCCACAGGAAGGGGACACTGGGCTATGGGAACCCCTATAAACGGGCCTATCTTGGGACGCTCCCACCTGGGGTTTATATATGGTGTCGGTCGCGTCAGATTACTTCCCCCTCGTCGTTCTCCTTGGAGTGGCGATGCTTCTTGTCTTTGCCACTCTCATGGGCAACAAGTTCGTCGGACCCAAGCGCGGAGGCGTGGGCAAACTTACGAACTACGAGTGCGGCGAAAAGGCGACGCCGGGCGCCCGCGGCCCCATCGACGTCCAGTACTACATGTTCATCCTGACCTTCCTCATCTTTGATGTGGAGGCCATGTTCCTGATCCCGTTCGCCCTGAAGTTCCGTGACGCGGAACTGGTGGACGGTGGAGTCATCCTGGCGGCCGCCCTGTTTGTCGGCCTCATCCTCGTGGGTTACGCCTACGAACTCAAGAAGCGCCTTCTCTCCTGGAGGAACCTCGAATGAGCGAGCAAGAAGTGGGTCCCCTCGACCCCGACGCCAAGAGCATGGCCGACGTCGAACTGCCGGAGTACGACGAAGCCAGCGACCGCATCCCCATCGTCGTCGAGGAGCAGAAGGAAGGCCTTCTTATCACCGCCGTGAGCAAGCTCATCAACTGGGGCCGCAGCAACAGCCTCTGGCCCTTCACCTTCGGCCTGGCCTGCTGCGCCATCGAGATGATCAGCGTCCAAGGAAGCCACTTCGACATGAGCCGCTTCGGCAGCGAAGTGAGCCGTGCCAGTCCTCGCCAATGCGACCTCATGATCGTGCCCGGCACGGTCACCAAGAAGATGGCGCCTCGCATCAAGAACCTCTACGACCAGATGGCGGACCCGAAGTACGTCATCGCCATGGGCGCCTGCGCCACCAACGGTGGCCCCTACCAAGACTCCTACTTCGTGGTCAAGGGCGTGGACAAGATCATCCCGGTCGACGTCTACATCCCTGGCTGCCCCCCGCGCCCTGAAGCCCTCATGGATGGCCTCATGAAGCTGCAGAAGAAGATCCGTGACGAGAACAACACGCTGGAGCTGGGCTTTTGAGCGACGTCATGCCCACGGGCGACCACGCCACGCTGGCCGACATGGACGGCGTGACCGGCTTCGAAGTGACGGCGGACGGACAAGGGGTCTCCATCATCGAGCCAGACGCCGTGGTGGACGTGGCCAAGGCCGCGAAGAAGATGGGTTACCGCATCCTGAGCCTCCTGTCGGCCTACGACACGGGCAAGGACTTCGGTGTTCTCTATGCTCTCGTGAAGCCCGCCAACATCCCCAGCGACTACGGCGAACTGCGCTTCCGCACCCTCATGCCCCGTGAAGCGGGCGAACCTGTGTGCCAATCCTTGGCCCCGGTCTTCCCGGGCGCCATCTGGCAAGAACGCGAAATGTACGACATGTACGGCATCAAGTTCGAGGGCAACCCCGACTTGCGCCGCATGTTCCTCCCCGACGGCTGGGAAGGTTTCCCCATGCGCAAGGACGACAAGACGCCCGAGCAATTCGTGGCCCTCGACGAAGGTGAAGACATTGTCCTCAAGACCCAGGAGGAAGGCTCGTGGTAGACACGCGCGACCTGGGCAAGCTGGTGCCCCCAACCTTCGATGCGCCGAGCCACGTGCGCACGGTGAAGGTCGGCGACAAGCACCTGATGGAGCTCAACATGGGCCCCCAGCACCCGTCCACCCACGGTGTGCTGCGCCTGAAGCTGAAGCTGGACGGCGAGATCGTCGTGGACTGCGAGCCGGTGCTGGGTTTCCTGCACCGTGGCTCCGAGAAGCTGGCAGAGGAGATGAACTGGATCAAGTTCATCCCGCTCACGGACCGCATGGACTACATCAGCGCCATGCACAACAACCACGGCTACGTTCTGGCCGTGGAAGAGCTGCTTGGCGGACCAGATCAGCAAGTGGTCTCCGAGCGCGCCGAATACATCCGCGTCTTCGCGCTGGAGCTGAGCCGGCTTTGCAACCACTTGTTCTGGATGGGCACCTTCATGCTGGACATGGGTGCCATCACGCCTCTCTTCTACGCCCTGCGTGAGCGTGAAGGCATCCTCCAATTCATGGAGGAGCTGTGCGGCGCCCGCTTGACGTTCAACTACTTCCGCTTCGGCGGCGTCAAGTATGACCTTCCGCAGGACCCCACCTTCCTGCCCCGCGTGAAGGAATTCGTCAAGGACATGCCCAAGAAGGTCGCCGAATACGAGCGCCTCCTGAAGAAGAACGACATCATCATCGGCCGCCTCAACGGCACCGGTCCGCTCACGCAGCGCGAGGCGCTGGACTGGGGCGTCACCGGCCCGATGCTGCGCGCCACGGGCATTGCCCACGACCTGCGCAAGGTCGCGCCCTACAGCGTGTACGACAAGCTCAACTTCGACGTGCCCACCACGCGCCAGAGCGACTGCTACGGTCGCCTGATGCTGCGCTGGGCCGAGATGGTCCAGAGCTGCAAGATCCTCGAGCAAGTCATCGCCAAGCTCGAGGATGGCAACTTGGACGGACTGCACATCAACCCCGACTACGCCGGCGGCAAGATCCTGCGCGTCAAGGCCAAGGGCGAGGCATACAGCCGCATCGAGCACCCCAAGGGTGAGTACGGCTGCCACGTCATCGGCGACGGCAAGCTCAAGCCCCAGCGCGTCCACGTGCGCGCGCCCAGCTTCGCGAACCTGCAAGTGCTGCCTCTGATGAGCCACGGGCAGAAGATTGCGGACCTGATCGCCACGCTCGGGTCGATTGACATCGTCTTGGGGGACGTGGACC
>JBFKLD010000067.1:0-7268 GCA_041630755.1 Thermoplasmatota archaeon | reverse complement strand
GGACGGATCCTCGAGAAGGCGCAAGATCCCGCAGACCCCACATTCTGGCGCTTGATCTTGCAAGCCGAACTGGATTTCGCGCGCACAAGCGCATTCTGGTGACCCAAACATTCATCCTCGCCCGCCCGGGTCGAACCGCGTGCAAGCCATCATCGACAGCGTTGCCGGGCAAACGGTCGCCAGCGTGCTCCACACCCTTGGCGCCATCGGCATGCTCGCCGCGCTGGTCGGGTATGTCGGCTGGGAGCGCTCCTTGCGCCGCGGCGATGACCACCCGAATTGGCTGGTGCTCGCCGGCTTCAGCATGTACGTTGCCATCTTCGGCAATCTCGTCGGAGGCTTCATGCGCACCTTCCAGACCGGCCACCCCGGATTGGACCAGATTGGCGAGGAGCCGTGGGTGCTCATCATGCTGGTCAAGCACTTGGTCCTCTTTGCCGGCATGGCCGCGGCCCTGTTTCTCATCCACGCCGTGGCGCCGCGGCTGCGTCGTGCGCAGAACACGGACCGCCGCCCGGTGGACCACTTGCTGGGCGTCGGCGTCGTCGCAGCCAGCATCGTCATTGCCACCGTGATGGGCGCGCTCGTGCAAGTCACCCCGATCTACGCACTGGTCGAACCGGAACCTGAGCCCCAGCTCCAGGACACGTACGTCAACTTGACCGGCCAGCTCACCAGCACGCCCGCCGCGCCACGCACCGCCACGGGGACGTTCGAGGTGCCGGAAGGCGCCACCACGCTCTCTGCCCAGATGGCATGGGACCGCGAAGAGTTCGACCTCGCCCTGGTCCTCACGGGACCCGACGCAAAGCACGAAGGCACCAGCGCAACGGGCACGGCAACCGTTTCCGCGCCGGCGATTCCGGGCACCTGGACGTACGTCATCCGCAGCGACTTGGCCGTGGATGTCTCGTGGACGCTAAGCATCCACATCCAATCCTCGGGCGCCAACCAGACCCTGCTGATGGACACGGTCGAGATCCTGCCCAACACATTCTTCGAGATCAACACGGAGATGCCGCTGGGCGCCACGTTCCATTGGGATTGGGATGCCACAGCCGATGTCGTGTTCGATGTCCACAGCCACTTCGATGGCGAAGTGCAGTACCACCTCGAATTGACGGCGTCGTCCCACGAAGGCTCGTTCACGAATGAGCGGGAAGGCGGTTACAGTCTCCTGTGGGAGAACACGAACCCAACGCCCGTGACGCTAAGCTACACGGTCCATGGAGAATTCACCGTGGACTCGTACTTCCCGCCGCGCTAAGATTCGAGCAGGCGCAGGATCTCCTCGGCCACATCCACGAAGCTCGCGGGTTGCCCGAGGTCAAGGTCTGCCGCCGCAGCGACGGCCGGAGGCGCAAAGACCGCCACTCCGCGGTGCGCTTCGAAAATGGGCACGTCGTTTTCGCCATTGCCGACGTGCACAACAGGACTGTCCGTGTGTGCGCGCAGATTGGCCAGCTTGTCGAAGTTGGCCGTGATGCCGACTTGCTTGCCGTCATCCACGTGGACCTTGCTCGCGATGCCCTCCAAGAAGCCCCAGCGGCCCAAGAAATCGGTCACAGTGTCTGGTTGATCTGTCAGGGCCCGCACTTCATGTCCGGCCCGCCGCAGCAACGCCACGCCCTCCGCAATCCCTGGAAGCCATGCATCACTTTCGCGCAGCGCGCGGTGCACTTCTTGGCAGCTGAGGGTCCGGAACCACTCCCACTGCTGCCAAAATGTGTCCTCCAAGCTTTGTTGCCCTGCGAAGAACTTCGCATCGCTTTTTGCAACCTGGTCGCCAAATCCGTGGGCGGACAAGACGACCTCGAACGCGGTGGTGCCTGGCAGCAAGGTGCCGTCGAGGTCTACTGTGACAAGCATATGTCCCACACGTAATGGCTGGTGCCTGTGGCATAGGTGCGCACATGGCGGCGGTTCAGGATCTCTCCGTATGCAGACAAGCGCCGCGTGGGCTCCATGTCGTCGTCATCGACGATGGCATGGAAATGGATCTGGCCTCCCGGCTTGACAGCCGGAGCCGCCGCGTCGAGAAAATCCCAGGCGCCGTGCGGGAGGTTCATGATGATGTGGTCGGCCGGGTCGAGGGTGGCCGCCACTTGCTTGGCGTCCCCGCAGATGACGTCGACGTCCACCTTGTTCTGATCCGCGTTGATGGTGGCCAATCGGCACGCTTCTGGGTTCAGGTCCACGCAGGTCGTGCGGCACACTTGTGCGGCTTGGACCGCCAGCGGCCCCACTCCGCCAAACAGATCCACCACGTGGTCAGTTGGCTGGAACATCTTGACCATCCGCGCCCGTTCGGCACCCAACCGGGGGCTGTAGTATGCCTTGGCGGGGTCCACAGTCAGGCGCACGCCGTTTTCGTGGACCGTGGTTTCGGTCCCGCCTTCGCCGGCGATGCGCACCAAGTCGCGGGTGCGGAATTCGCCCACCACGCCTCGGTCATGGAACACCGCGCGTGCCTGCAGGAAGCGTCGCAGTGCCTCGCCGACGTCACGCGCTTTGCCTTCCAGGGCAGGAGGAATCTTCACGATCGCGATGTCGCCCAAGCTGTCGAACGCGCGCGGTGCCAGATCCTTCTCCTGCTCCGGCCAGTCGAGCAAGTCTTGGTAGCGCGCGGGTCGCTGCAGGCGCTCCTCAAACTCGTACTCCCCCGTCGCTTCCACGCCGTCCACCGGGAAGATGATGCGTCCGTCGGCGCGCAAGACCTTCAGATCGTTTCGCACCGCGTCGCCCAGGCGCTGCCGCGTCTGCTCCGCTTTGGAGGGGTCCACTGCGACTCCTGGGGCGCGCACAAGGTCCCCACGGCAGCGCCACGGAAAGGGATTCCCCGGGGAAGACCCCCGGGGAGGGGCATGGAGGAAAGCAATCGCCCCAACAGAGCAAACTCTCTCCTGCTTGCCCTCCTTTGTGGTGTTGCGACATCTATGTCCAAGACATTAAGGCGCCACGGCTTCGCACGCCTGTGCTCCACTTGATCGGCCTGGGCCTCCACGACGTGACCGACATCACCGTCAAGGGACTCGAGCGCGTGCGTGCGTGCGACCACGTGTACGCCGAATTCTACACGGCCATCTTGGGCGGCACCGGCGTCGGAGATCTGGACGACTTCCTTGGCGTCCCCGTGGAGGTGCTTGATCGCCAAGGCGTCGAAGAGGGTGCCAAGGAGATCGTCGAGCAGGCGCGCACCAGCGAAGTGGCGCTGCTGACCGCCGGCGACCCGCTCACCGCCACCACGCACACGGACTTGATGGTCCGCTGCAAGGAAGCGGGGGTCGAGGTGCGCATCGTGCACGCGCCAAGCATCTACGCCGCGGCCCCGGGGTTGGTGGGCTTGCAGCACTACAAGTTCGGACGCACCACCACGCTCGTGCGCCCTGAAGCCAACTGGTCTCCCACGAGCCCCTTTGAGGCCGTGGCCAGCAACCGCGACGCGGGGCTGCACACGCTGGTTCTTCTCGACATCAAAGCCGATGAGGCGTACTTCATGCACGCCCATGACGGCCTCAAGCTGCTGCTGGAGCTGGCCGAGCGCACCGGCAACACGTGGTTCAACATGGATGCCCAAGCGGCCATTGTGGCACGGGCCGGGTCCGATGTCCCCTTCGTTGCCACCGGCACCGTGCGCGATCTTCTGGCCACCGAGCCCGGCGACCCATTGCACACCATCGTCATCCCCGGCGAGATGCACGCCGTCGAAGAAGAGGCCTGGAACGCCTTGGCTGCAAACGCGCAGGATTAAGCGCGGCGGCGCAACTGGCCTGCCGTGCGTTGGTGGCTCGTCACGCTTGGCCTTGCCCTCTTGCTGGGCTTTGTGGGCCGCTGGACAGGCCTCGATGCGTTCTACTTCCTGAGTGGCGCCCTCTACATCGCCACCCTTGTCCTCGTCGTGGCGCCGTTGGTGAAGATTCCCAAGATGCGAGGCCTGTTTCCGCCATTGAACGGTCGCCGCTGGTGCGCCCAGTGTGGAAACCCGGCCGAAAAAGGCCAGCCATGCGCCACTTGTGGGCATTCTCCCAAGAAAAATCCCCGCAAAACATAGCAACCCTTCTAATCCGGGGCGTTGATTCGTGCACGGGGATGCAAAACGCTTCGTCAGGATGACCGAAAGGTCCACCTCATCACGCGCGGCAACGTCGACGGCATCGTGTCGGCTGCGCTGCACCTCGCCCATGAACCCGCCACCCGCGTCAGCTTCGTCCCCAGCGGCGACATGGCCGTGGATGTGCTGCGGCGCGACATCGGCTCCGAACGCTTCCACTTGGTTGACCTTGGACTCACGCCGAGGCTCATCAAGACCCTCAATGACAAGGCCAAGACACGCCAACGCGTCGTATACCTGGACCATCACCAGCACTCCTACGAGCTGTGGGACCAACTGGACCCCCGCACCGAAGGCGTCGTGCGTCAAGGGATCAGTGCCGCCGGCGTCGCCTATGACTACCTGGGCTTGAACGGCGACCACAAGCACCTCGTCGCAATCGCAGACAAAGTCGAGTACTGCCCGAGCCCGCTGCTTGCCGAAGTGACCCGCGAAGTGGGCGAAGCGCGCATGGAGGAAGAAGCGCGCATCCTCGACTTCTCGTGGCGCTACAAGATTGAAGACGACCGGTTCCGCCTCAGCGCCGCTCGCCGGCTCGCCCGTGGCCTCTGGCCAAGCGACGTCACCGAGGTCTGGGGCCGTTACCGGCAGATGGAGATCGAAGGCCGCTGGAACAAAAGCCTCGAAAAGGTGCGCGACCGGCTCGAAGTCAAGCACAACGTGGCCCTGCTGCGCTTCGGGCGCCGCAAGCCCAGCCTCTACGGATTTGGATCGCGTGCCCTCTCGCATGTCGCCAAGGAGATCGGCGCCAACGTGGCCGTCCTGCTCAACAAACGAAGCAACCAGAGCAGCCTCAGCATGCGCCACACGGGCGACCCCGACGACTTGCGCTTCAACCTCGGCCAATTCGTCAGCGAATTCACCGAAGAGCACGGCGTCGTCGGCGGCGGCCACCCCCACAGCGCAGGAGCCCGCATCCCGACCAAGTGCGTGCCAGAGTTCCTGAAGCAAGTGTACTGCTTGGCCTAGGCCCGAATCTCCCCTCCTGAAAAGAGCTTGAAGGAGCAAGGCCTGCTTCGCCCGTGGAGTACAGGCAACTGGCCGGCCGCGACGTCAGCGTCATCGGCATGGGCACCTGGAAGATGCGCGAGCGCACCCACATGCAGGAAGCGCTCTCCGTCGGCCTCGACGCAGGAATCAACCACATCGACACCGCCGAATTGTACAACGGCTCCGAGGAGGCCATCGCGCCCATCCTCGTCACGCACCCGGAGACGTTCATCGTCAGCAAAGTGATGCCCAAGAACGCCGACCGCAAAGGCGTCGTGCGCCACTGCGAAGCCAGCCTCGAACGCCTCGGCATCGAACAGCTCGACTGCTACCTCCTGCACTGGGTCGGCGACATCCCCATCGAGGACACCATGGCCGGCATGGGTGACGTCCTGGACGCCGGGTTGGCCAGGTCCATTGGCGTGAGCAACCACAACGTGGCCGAGATGGAAGCCGCCCAAAGCGCCCTGGGTCGGAAGCTGGCATGCAACCAAGTCATCTGGCACCCACGGGAGCGCCGCGTCGAAAACGAAGTGCTTCCGTGGTGCCAGCGCAACGGCGTCGCCGTGGTCGGCTACAGCGGATTCGGAAACGGCCAGCTCATCCAAGATGACACGTGGACCACACTCGCGGCCATTGGGGAACCGTACGGGCGCACCGCCGCACAAGTGGTCCTGGATTGCCTCACCCGCGAAGAAGGCACATTCCAGATCCCCAAAACGGAAAATCCCGCCCACATGCGCGAGAACGCCCACTTCGCCCGCGTGCCCGAGACGTACGACGCATTCGATGAGGCATTCCCGGTCGAAGAGGGAGACCTCTGGCGCTTCTAGAGCCCCATCGGGCCACCATCGCGCCGCCACTTGGCAAGCCACAGCACCGCCAAGACCACATTGACGACAGGCACAGGGGCCGTCACGAAATACACCCACCAGCGTCGCTTGTGCCGCGCCGCATCAATGCTCACAAGGATGCTCGTCGCCACGACGGGCAAGTACAGATTCCGCGCAATCAGCATCGGGATCTCTTCGCGCACTTCCTCCGCCGCCACGAAGGCCCGGAAGATCGCGAACACCAGCACAACGCTGGCAGCAAGGATGAGAAAAAGGATGAGGATCAGCTTCTCGCCAGCAACGCCGTCCCCGTCCGGGTCAGGCGCAGCCATGCTAGAAGTGTTCGTCGAAGTCGCCGTTGGCGATCATCTTCATGGCGTCGCGGGGGTTGTGGCCCTCGAACGTGACGCCCATGCTGACGCAGGTGCCGACAATCTCGCGCACCTTGTTCTTCGTGTTGGCACCCTGAAGGTCGTCGCCCTTCATCTTGCTGATGCTGATGGCGTCGGCGACCGTGATGTTGCCAACCATCGTGGTCTTGGCGTTGCCGCTGCCCTTGGGCAGACCGGCCTTCTCCTTGATGAGGGCCGTGGCGGGCGGCGTGCCGACCTTGATGGTGAAGTCCTTCTTGTCACCGATTTCGATCTTCACGGGCACCTTCATGCCAGCGAATTCACTCGTCTTCTCGTTGATGGCTGCGACAACCTCGCCGATGTTCACACCGGTGGGGCCGAGGGCGGGGCCGAGGGGGCCGGCTTGCACCTTGCCGCCGTCAACCATCACGTCAACTGTTTGTCCCATTGTTTTCTCCTACCCGTCTTCCCGGCTGTGCCGAGTCCCGTGTTAGACGCCCGAAGACGCCAGGGATGGAGGGGTACGCTTCGCGTAGAAGTGCTGGTATATGAGGGCTGCTCAGAAAGGGTGTGTCGGGTATTCCGTTTTGATGAGGTCTGCGTTGTCGGTCACCAAAGTGCCGTGGTGCAACGCGAAACTTGCCGCAACCGCGTCGAAGACATTCGATACCCATTCGCGGTCCAATGCGCGGGCCGCAGACAACATAGTTTCTGAGTCATCTACGTCGAAATGGTGGCACGCGGCAGCCATCACGGGTGTGGCTTTCAGGCCGACTTCTCGACACGTTAGCAGGAGCTCGATGGCGACACTTTGTGGGGCGCGCAACCGTTCCCGTAGGTCGAGTGCTTGGGCATGTTTGGTGTCTTGCTTGTTGATGCGGGCCCAAACAACTGGCGCATCGGCGATGAGGGGGCGGGTCACGCGCGCCGCCTGCTCGTGTAAGATTGGCTGATCTTGCCGGTCGGCAAGGAAAGGGCTTC
>JBFKLD010000066.1:0-7334 GCA_041630755.1 Thermoplasmatota archaeon | reverse complement strand
GAGCACCGGGTCGGGCAGGTCGTAGTCTTCGAGTGTGGCCTTGAACACGGGGCGCACCGCGGTGATCTCGAGGCCGTCGGCAAAGGGCGGCTGGGCGATGGTGATGCGCATCGGACCGCATTGGACCACGGTGCAGCCGTGGCGCTCCATCTCGATGAAGCTCGCGTAGTCGCGCTTGGCGAATTCGATGCATTCCTTGGCGATGTGGCGGACTTCCTTGTGCTGAAGCTCCTTGACGCCGATCTCTTGGTATTCCACCGATCCGGGGGTGCCGAATTTTGCCATGGGGCGGCAGTCGGATTTGAGGTGGACGCTCATGGTTTCGTCCGTGAAGTAGGACCAGACCTTGAGGCCCGTCAAGTCCGGATCCTCGTCCACGATGGGCCGCAGATAGATGTGCTCGACACCTTGGGCCGCGGCTGCGTGGGCTTGGACACGGTCCGAGGTGACAAACAGCGCACCGTGCTCCACCGCCGCATCCCGGATGCGGGCGTCAATGGAACCTGTTGCAGCCATCTCGATCTCGCGGCCCGTCGGGCGTTCGCCGACAAAGGTGACGGTGCAGCCTCCGTCCTCGGCCATGCGCTGGATCTTGCGCAGCTCGTCCAGGCCTGTGAACCCGGTTTCGAGGCCTTTGTTCGCTTGGGCTTCGAGCTCTGCCAAGGCGGCGAGGGGCACGAGCACGTCGGCACCTTTGTGCTCGCCTTCGAGAAGCTCACTGATGCGGCCGTCCACAAGGACGGAGGTGTCGGGAACGAGGGCCACGGGCAAGGCAACCCCAGTGAGCGCTTCAAGGCGTCGGCCAGCCCCAGCGGGCCAAGGTGTCGCCCGAGCCTCAGCGCGCTTCGGGCAGGCCAAGCTCCGCCAGCCACCGCTTGACGGCTTGGCGCTGCGGCCCTTTGAGCCCCTTCTTGTGGATGTAGACGCCTTCGGCTCCTGGTGTGCCCGCGTAGGCGCGCGCCAGCACCGCCCCATCGGCGTCGGGGTCCACCGCGTAGGCAGGCACCAAGTGCCCGAAGTCGGCCTCGGCATCCAAGGCTTGGTCCGTCATGCGCGGCACGTAGTGGCCGCCACCGACACCCACCAGAATCGGTGCGTCGGCAAACCCTTCGCCATCCAGCACGTCCGTGACGGCGGCGGCCAAGACGCGGCCGCTGGTCGGGTCCGCGTACCACGCGTCGTCGCTGCCGATCTCCACGAAGAGGCTCGGCAGATCCATGGCCGGCCCGTGGTGCGTGGCTTCGTAGGTGACTTCGTGGGGCAGGTCCTCTTCGCTGCGGTAGTGCTTCAGCCGACGCAGCAGGGCCCCCATGTCGCGGGCCGCGGCCAGACTGACCTGCTCCGGCTTGCCGCCCACTTGCGCGTCGCCGTGGTTGCCGATGGGATGGACCGTCAGGCTCGGCTGGCCAGACTTGGCCACGTGGCGGCTCAGGAACCAGACGGCATGGATGGGCCATTCGAGGGCCCGCAGGTCCTCGGACAAGCGCTCGTCGCGCACCACGTCCTTGTCCACGTGGACAAGCACGTCGTAGCCCCGCTGATGCATCGGGTGTCCCCGGAAGGTTCCGGAATCTTGCCACTCATGCGTCGCCAGCAGGTGGTCGCGAATGTTGACACTGGCCGTGTCATCGAGATTGCACACCAATACGCGCACAATCCTCCCAGCCGGGGCGGTTGGGAAAATCTACCGGCGCTTGGCGATCTTGGCCACCTTGGCGGCTTTGCCTGCCACCGGGATGGCGCGGAAGACGACCTTCTTGACGTACGCCCGGCCGATGAGAAGCCCGATGCCGACGGCCACCGCAAGGGCGGCGTGGTGGTTCCTTGTGCGGCCGGAAGGCATCTGCTTGCCGGGGCGGGTGCCCGTGATGGGCACGAACGTTTCGCTCACGCGTTCGGTGGGCATGCCGTGCTTGGCGAGGATCTCCATGACTTCCGGGTGCGCGCTGCGCCGGTGGCTCCACAAGTGCTGGACGAACTTGTTGCTCAGCTCGACCTCGCTTTCGAGGCGGCCGTCCTTGAAGGCACGGACGTGGATCTGCATCTCGTCTGGCTCTTGCCGGATGACCCCCCAGACCATGCCCGGTTTGCGTGCCTGCTTGAGCTCGCGGCGGAAGCCTTCCGCCAGCAAGACAGCCTTGACCGAGCGAAGCCACGTCAAGGTTGCGTGGTCGACCGTCTTCTCTGCGCGTGCTTCCGCCTCCAGGACCTCTTTCTCGGCCTCCAGGGCCTCCATGGGGTCGACGGGTTCCAAGGGTTCCTCGGACACATCCCCCAGTTCGGCTTGCCACCCGATAAGACCGATGGTGTCATTCCCAGCGGCACCATGGGAGGCCTGTGGAGTGCCCTCGCTGCAACGCTCCGGTAAACGGTGCCGAAGAAACGACGACGTGCCGGAACTGCCACACGCCGCTGCGCATCATCGACGTGCCCGAGCGGCCGTGCGTCCGGTGCGGCGCCTCGGTGCCCGTGCTGCCCGGCCAGGACATCCTTTGCTGCCCGGCATGCGGACGGGCCCAGTCGGACCAGAAGCTCGAGGCCCGGGCCCGGTGCCCGGAGTGCCGGCGGCGCATCTCGGTGGGTTTGGACGACACGCAAGGCACGTGCCCCCATTGCCACACCGCGTTTGCCCTGACCGACTGAGGCCCGCCGCGGCGGGGCGAAGCCCTTAGAACGAAAGCGCCCCCTCGCCCATCCGTGCGCAAGCCTCTTTCTGAGCATGACGCGACGCTCACCAGCCGCAAGAAAGCCGAGCCCCGGCCCGACCCCGATGCGGAGGAAGCCCTGGAACCCGTGAGCGGAGGCCGTGTGCGCCGCATCGTGTTCAAGGAAGACGAGGAGACCTGGTCCCTGGATTCGGAACCCGCAGAACCCGTGGCCGAGCCGGATGATGTCTGGGACCCTGAGCCGGTCGAATCGGCGCCTGAGCCGGCCTCGAAGGAGCGCTGGCCTCACGCAGACCCTGCGCACCACTACAAGCCTCGCCACGAGGCCACCATTGACCAGATCCATGCGGACATCGACAACCGCATCCTGGGCCGCAAGCCCAAGGCCACCAAGACCGTCATCGAAGAGGAGACCATCTACGAGACGGACAAGGGTGCCGTGCGCCGCAGCAAGCGCATCACGCGCGAAGGCCGCTCGAGCGCCATCTACATCGAGAGCGAGAAGGAAGGACGACGCGTCGAGCGCCGCTTCAATCCCGCGGAAGTGGACCGCGTCGTGAAGGGCGCCCCGATGGAAGAGGCCGACGAGAAGGCAGGCTTGTTCAGCCGCTTCCGCAAGGAAGACAAGGCCACCAAGACATCCAAGAAGACTGCCAAGCCCAAGACGGTCAAGACGACGAAGACGGTCACGAAGACCACCAAGACGTCGAAGGCCAAGACGACCAAGAAGCCCGCCAAGGCGGAAGAAGTCGTGGCAGCCCCCATCAAATCCACCGCCGCGCCGGCCCTGGACGCGTCGGAGCCATACTACGCATTCAAGGGCAAGGAATACCCGGTGCGCGACATCGAAGGCATCGGCCCCCAGTACGCCAAGCGCCTCCACGACCTGGGCGTCGAGACCACGGCCCGCCTGTGCTACGAGGACGGCGACGTGCTTGCCAAGAAGATGGGCATCCCCGCCAAGACCGTGAAGGGCTGGCAAGCGATGGCCCAGCTCGTCAAGATCAACGGCGTCGGCCCTCAGTACGCGGAAGCCCTCGCCCGCGCCGGCATCGAAGGCATCCAGGAGCTCAAGACCCGCAGCGCGGCCAAGATCGCCAAGCAAGTCAACGACTACTTGGACACCCTCGACTCCAACGTCATCGGCACCGGCATCACCGAAAAGCGCGTGGCCGGCTGGCAAGCCAAGGCGAAGAAGATGCGCCGCGTGCGCATGAAGGTCCCGGAATCCTGAGGCCCCAAGCCTCTTATCGGAGGACACGTCGGACGCATCCGTGTTCGACGTACGTGCCCGCGAAGGCCACGGAAGGACCACTGACTGGACGCACGGCGACAGCCAGGTCCAGACTCCCGCCCTGATCGTCCCCCAAGTCCCGCAAGTCCCCGAGGACCTGCTGGGAGATGTGCGTTTGGCCGCGACGCCGGGCGACGCCATCACGCTCGTGAGCGAGGGCACCTGGTTCTACCCCCAGGAGGTCACCGGAGACCTCGTGGTTCCCGCCGTGTGCCCGAGCCCGACACGCGACGTCCAGGTGCTCCACGTCGGACCCAAGGACGATGCAGCAAGCGGCGACGTGGCCGTCTTCCATGACGCCGGCGGATGGGCCAGCAACCCCATGCGCCTGGTGCCGGCATGGATCAAGGCTGTCCAGCAGGCGACGCCGGGCAAGCTCCTGTGGGCCCCGGCCCTGGGCGACCCGAGCGACTACGCGCTCTGGGCGTACATCGGCGCCGACTTGTTCGACGCCACTCCCCTTCTGCTTGCAGCCTACCGCGGCGTCCACCTGAGCGTGGATGGCCCCGTGCCGGCCGCAGACATGGAAGCCATGACCGGTGAGACGTGGAACACGGAGCGCTTGGTGGCCGAGAACCTGCGTGCCGCCCGCGCCGAACTGGCCCTTGTGCGCCACCACATCGCGGCTGGCACCCTGCGCGCCCTGGTCGAACGGCGCATCTACGCCAAGCCGGGAAGCGTCGAGATCCTGCGCCGCCTCGACCGCGAACACGCATTCTTGGAATCCGCCGCCCCCATCCACCGCCAAGGCGTCGTGCCCTGCATGACCCAAGAATCGCTTGTGATGCCCGAAGTCGAGCGCTTCCGCCGCCGCATCCGCGAACGCTACACGCCGCCGAAGGCAGACATCTTGGTCATCCTCCCGTGCAGCGCGAAGAAGCCGTACCGCATCAGCAAAAGCCACCGCTTCTTCCAGCGCGCGCTGGACGACACTGGCATCCGCTACCGCATCCACGAAGTCATGGTGACCAGCCCCCTGGGCATGGTGCCGCGTGAGCTGGAAGAGCTGTACCCGGCCCGCAGCTACGATGTCCCCGTCACGGGCATGTGGACGAAGGACGAAGAGCAGATCATCCGCGAGCAGGTTGAGGCCATCGTGGCCCGCGGCAACTACTCGCACATCATCGCCCACGTGGACGAGAAGACCTACAACGTCATTGCCGACGTGGCCAAGGCTGTCCACACGGTCATGGGCCACCCCACAAGCATCCCCGACTGCGAGCGCCTGCGGGACACCCTGCGGGCCATCCGGGACCAAGGCGACGTGCCCCGCATCGACGGCCGCACTGGTGGCCGCCAGCGAAAGGTGCAGGACCTGCAGGCGCTGGCCAGCTACCAATTCGGGCCCGAAGCCGCCGAATCGCTGTGCCGGGATGCCAAAGGCCGCGGCCGCAGCCCCTACTTCAAGCTCGATGGCGAAGAAGGCCAATTGGCCAGCACCAACGACGTGCGCGGATTGCTGAGCCTGACGCTCGACGGCGCTCGCCGCGTGCTGGGCCTGGTGCCCGAAGTCAAGATCGGCGACTTCGAGCTCAAGAAGACCGGAAGCCTGTTCGCCGTCGGCGTGGCCGATGCCGATGCGTCCATCCGGGAGGGTGACGAAGTGCTGGTCACGCGCAACGGAGAGCTGGTCGGATGCGGGCAAGCGCAGATGGCCGCCGCCGAGATGGTGAGCGCCCGGCGCGGTGTCGCCGTGAACTTGCGCCACCTGGTCAAGAAGCAGGAGGTCACCGCATGAGCAAAACGGGCGCAAGCGCCGCCGTGGACTACGACTTTGTCAACAAGGAACTGAACGCCGAGGCCCGCCGCATCCGGGAAGACATCCCGATGCGCAAGGACCCTGGCGACCTGGAGGAGTACATCCGCTGCTGGAGCGAAGACGACGTGCTTGACGGCACGCCCTGCAAGGCGCTCGTCGTCATCCTCAAGACCCGCGGCTGCACCTGGGCCTTGGCGGGCGGCTGCACGATGTGCGGCTACGCCAACGAATCGGCTTGGTCCAAGGTGACGGAAGACCAGCTGGTCACCCAGTTCGAGAAGGGATGGAGCAAGTACCAGGGCGAAGAGATCGTCAAGATCTACACAAGCGGCTCCTTCATCGACCGCCACGAAGTGATGCCCGAGGCGCAGGCGCGCATCCTGGACATCATCGGCGACCGCCCCAAGAAGGTGGCCTTCGAGAGCCTGCCCGGCTTCGTGACGGATGACGCAATCGCGCCCATCGTGGGCCGCGTCAGCAAGATGGAGATCGGCATCGGTGTCGAGTCGTCCAACGACCGCGTCCTGCGCGACTCGATCAACAAGGGCCACCCGTTCTCGTCGTTCCCCGAGGCTGCCGAGGTGTGCAAGAAGCACAACGTGTCGGTCAAGGCATACCTCATGTGCAAGCCGCCGTTTCTGAAGGAATGCGACGCGCGCGTGGACGCCACGGAGACCGTCGCCAAGGCCGCGCCGCACAGCAACATCGTGAGCCTCAACCCGACCAACATCCAAGGACGCACCGTCGTGGATGCCTTGCACAAGCGCGGCAGCTACCGCGCCCCGTGGCTTTGGACGCTCGTCTACGCCTTGCGCGATGGCCGCCCCGAGGGCTACGAAGGCATCGTCAAGAGCGACGTCATCGCCGCCGGCCAGGAGCGCGGCGCGCACAACTGCGGCCAATGCGATGAACGCGTCGTCAAGTACCTCAAGAAGTTCAAGGAGACCCAGGACAAGGCCTGGCTCGACATGTGCCTCGACAAGGTGGACTGCGCCTGCCGCGAAGAGTACGAGCTGATGCTGGCGCTTGGGCCCCTGGTGCCAGCCTACGCGGGGCTCTGATGGACGGCTTGTTCGCGATGTGCGACCGCTGCGTGGGCCGACGCTTTGTCGGCGCCCGCGGGCAGCAGATGCAGGAAGAGACCGGCGCCAAGGAGCGCGCCGCCGCCGGCGCCCCCGCCGTCGAACCGAAGGATTGCCCGGTCTGCGAGGACGCCTTCCGCCATGTTCCGACCTGGGTCGCCCTGGCCACGGAGGCCCTGGCGACCTTCGAAGGCAAGACGTTCCAGCTTGGCACGACGTTTCCCAAGGAGTGCGAAGACAAGGAGAAGGAGCTTGCCACGCTCTGCGACGCACCCCCGCACACCGAATCGATCCGCACGGAAGCCAACCGCCTCCTGACCGCGCTTGTCGCGGAGGCAAGCGGATTGGAGTCCGTCACCGAGGAGCGGCCGCAGCTGGTCGTCAATGTTGACACGCGCTTCCACCACGCCGAGATCCGCAGCAATCCGGTCTTCGTCGCCGGCAGGTACACCAAGTTCCGCCGCGACCTTCCGCAGACCCACTGGCCTTGCCGCCGCTGCCAAGGGGGCGGCTGCTGGGAATGCGAGGACTCG
>JBFKLD010000065.1:0-7351 GCA_041630755.1 Thermoplasmatota archaeon | reverse complement strand
GTGGGGCCAGCTCAAGATGGATGCGCCCTACAGCCACCGCGACTTCCGCCGCCCCGAACGCCTCAGCGAGCCCCTCGACGGCGACGAGGATGGAGGCAAGGTGCGCCTTCTGCACAAGCGCGGGGACGCCTGGACCGTGCGCGTGCTGCCGCACCACCCGTTCGACGTCGTCGGCTTCGACGGGACCGTGTACCCGCTGGCCTTCAACATCAAGGATTACCAACCGAAGACCGGGCTGGTCCATCTGCCGCCGCCCATCCACACGACGTTCCTCGCCGGAAACGGCTCCTTCGTCGTGTGCTCGTTCGTGCCGCGCAAAGTGGATTACCACCCCGATGCGATTCCATGCCCCTACCCCCACAGCAGCGTGGACTGTGACGAGGTGCTGTGGTACGTGGAAGGCAACTTCACCAGCCGCAAAGGCGTGGGTCCCGGCAGCATCAGCTTGCACCCCGCGGGAATCCCCCACGCGCCTCAGCCAGGCAAGTACGAAGCGAGCATGGGTGACGAACGGACGGACGAATTGGCGGTCATGGTGGACACATTCAAGCCCCTGGTGCTGACGAAGCACGCGGTGGCCGCGGCAGACGAGACCTACCATGGCAGCTGGGTCGGGCCCGCCACTGACGGCACCTACGTGGACTGAGTCAACGCTTCCGCGCACCGGCGCAGGTCGCGCAGCGCGTCGGTCCATGCCGAGGCATCAAGCAGCCTGTCCGTGGCCTCGATGGCATCCAGCGTGCCTTCCGTCACCTGCTGGATGACGCGCTGGCGGTGCGCGTCATGGATCCGGGCTTTTCCGGGAACTGGCGCTTCCGCCGCACCCGCCCACGCGGCCGCCTCCTTGAGCCATGCCTCGACCTCTTGGCCAAAATCGTCGTCCGCCGGACGGTCCAGCAGGGTTGCTTGACGCCGGGCGGAGCTGAGGGCCGCCTGCGCAGCCAGCAGCGATGCCAGGTCGTTGGAGGTGAGCGAGGTGGTCGGTCCTGACGGCAGGCGTTCAAGGACCACCTGCAGGCGCGCCAAGGCCTCGTCGATGGGGCCCCAGTCCCGCAAGCGTGTAGGCTTGCCGCGGGCCCGTGTGCGCAAAATGGCCACCAAGGCTGCCATGACTTCCTTCTGCCCCTTACGGATCGCTTCGGCGCCGGCCGTGGCGATGGTAGTCACGATGGCATCCACGTTGCGCGCCAGGCCTGCCCGCTCAGGAACCAGGCGCCGCACCACGCGGGCATAGGGGCGCACCGCGGGCAGGAAGATGGCCGCGCCAACCAAGTTGAAGCCGGTATGGAATGCCGCCAATGCCACCGCCTGATCACCGTCGCCGACCATCGTTGCGAGCCGCAGGAAAAGGGGGAGCAGAGCGATGGCGACCAGGCCGGTGCCGAGGTTGAAGATGACGTGCGCTGCGGCCGTCCGCTTGGCGGGCACCGCCGCGCCGAAGCTCCCAAGCACGGCCGTGATGGTGGTTCCGATGTTCTGCCCGACGACGAGAAGTGCGCCGCTTCGCAGGTCCAACGTGCCTGCCGCCACGGCGGCCAGCGTGGCTGCCAGCGCTGCGCTGCTGCTTTGGAGAACGAACGTGATGAGGATGCCCGCCAGCACCAAAAGAGCGGCGCCGACGAATCCTGGCCGTGCCGCCGGCAAGCTTGCCGAGCCTGCGAGGCCCAGCTGCAGCAAGTCAATGCCCACGAAGATGAGCCCGAAGCCTGCCAACGCCATGCCGGCATTCGCCCAACGCTCGTTGCCCAGCAAGCGCACCAGCGCACCGATGCCGACCACCGGCAAGGCGATGGCCGTCATGCTGAACTTGAGACCGATGAGGCTGACAATCCAGCCCGTGGCAGTGGTGCCGACGTTGGCTCCGATGATGACGCCCAGCGAAGCCTCGAAGCCGACGATGCCTGCGCTGACGAGGCCAATGGTCGTGAGGGTCGTGGCACTGCTCGATTGAACAGCTGCTGTGGCGATGGCGCCGGTGGCGAAGGCCGCTGTGGGTCGGCGTGTGAACCGCGCGAGCACTTGCCGCAGCCGATGGCCGGCCAGGGCCTTGAGCCCGTCCGTCATCAGGAGCATCCCGAGCAGGAAGAACCCGATGCCGCCGGCCAGCTCAGGCAACATCAGCTAGGGATGATCATAAGCGGCACGGGGCACCGCTCGGCGAGGCTCCGGCTGACGGAGCCCAAGAAGAAGCGCTGCCACGGCCGGAGGCCTTGGCGGCCCACGTAGACGCGGGCGGGCTTGTGGCTCTTGATGGTCTGCAGCACGAGATCCAGGGGGTCGTTCATCTCGGCCACAATCTCGACCTCGAGGCCCTCCTCGCGTGCCTTTTGCGCCCACTTGGTGCTCAGCTCCTCTGCTTCCACCTTCTCCAGTTCGCCTTGCGCATCGAGGTACGGCAACTCTTCGTCGCCCAAGATGTTGGCAGCGCCTCCGGCGGCGTGAGGGGCTTCACTGAATGCATGGACCAGCACGAGCGGGACCGTGCCGTTGGCGTCCTGGATGGCGGCTTCAAGCGCCGCGGCGCTCGCCTTGCTGAAATCGACGGCGACCAAGTAGGGTTGCACGACGCTGGAAAGGGGGTTTCCCTATGAAGGGCTTGCTTCCGCGTCATCCCTGGGGCTCATGAGCTGCTGGATGTGGCCGCAAACCGTGCATGCGCACGATCCTTCGTCGCGCACGTCGTGCGCGGTGGCCTCGTCGCAGACCTCGCAGTAGGCGTCCAACTGGCGCATGGTGTCTCTGTCCCGCTGGCAAGCAATAAAGGGCCGCCAATGGGGGCTTGCCGCCACCAAAGAGCCCAAGCATGAGAATGCGGCCCCAAACGTTAATTCCGCACGACGTAGGCGACCCATTGTGGACGCACGACCGTGGATGGCCGAGGCCCTTGGGACGTTCCTGCTGGTCCTGGTGGGCTGTGGCGCCATCGTGGCCAATGCCACCCAACCCCTCGGGCACCTGGGCGTGAGCCTTGCCTGGGGCGCCATCGTGGCCATCGTGATCGCCACCACCGGCCACATCGGCGGCGCGCACATCAACCCCGCCGTGACGGTCTCCCTCGCTGCCGCGGGGCACTTCCCGTGGCGCCGCGTCGGCCCGTACGTCGTCGCCCAATGCCTGGGGGCCGTCCTTGGCGCCTACACATTGCGCGCGGCCTTCGGCACGACCGCCTTCGTCGGCGCGACGATCCCCTCCGTCGGCACAGCGACCCTTTACGGGATGGAGATTCTCGCCACCGCGTTTCTCGTGTTCGTCATCACGGCCGTGGCCACGGATCCGAAGGTCCGGTTCCCGGCCCCGCTTGCAGTGGGAGGTGCCGTCTTCTTGTGCGCCCTTGTCATCGGAGGCTTCACCGGCGCCAGCATGAACCCCGCCCGCAGCCTCGGCCCCGCCGTGGCGGCGGGCCTCCCATGGACCTCGGTGGTGCCCTACACGCTTGCGCCGGTCATCGGAGGCTTGCTCGGGGCTGCCGGGTTCGGCGCGATGCGAAGCCGCGCCCATCGGCACCGCGACGCCATCGAAGCTGTGCGGACCGCGGTGGAGGACGCATGAAGGTCCTGTTCGTGTGCGTCGGCAATTCGTGCCGAAGCCAGATGGCGGAAGCCATCGCGCGCCACCATGGTCTGGATGCGGCGAGTGCCGGCACCGAACCGGCTGCCGCCATCGCATCCAACGCTGTCGCGCTCATGGAGGTGCGGGGCTACTCGATGGAGGGCCAGCACCCAAAAACGATCGACGCCTTCGATCTGGCCACCTTCGACCGCACCATCACCATGGGCTGCGGGGTGGCGGAAAGCTGCCCGACGCTGCGCACGGACGAGGATTGGGAGCTGGATGACCCCGTCGGCCAGCCCATGGAGGCGTTCGAAGCAGTGGCGGATGCCATCGAAGAGCGCGTGCGGGCCCTCAAGGCGCAATTCGAAGCCCAAGCCTCATAACAGGCCCGCCCCGTGCGGTTGCCATGAGCTTCAAGATTCTCTTCGTCGGCGTGGGCAACACGTGCCGGACTCCCATCGCGGAGGCCTTCGCCCGCAAGCTTGGCATGCGTGCCGAAAGCGCAGGAACGATGCCGGGCCGCGCCGTGACTGCAGCCGCCGTGGCGGCCATGCAGGCCAAAGGCATCGACATCAGCAACCACAAGCCCAAGCGGTTTGAACTGGCGCGCGCCTCCGACTTCGACCGCGTCGTTTTGATCGGTGAGGACGTCCACCCGACCCACCCCGGCCTGGAACGCTTCGAATGCTGGCGCATGCGCGACATCGTGGGTCAACCGCTGCGCAGCTACGAGGAAGCGCGTGACGCGCTCGAGCGGCGCATCCACGAGCTCCAGGACGAACTCAACGAGTGGCAGCGCGCCTAGGCCAGCAACTGCTGCAAGGCATCGGGGTCCTTGACCGGCGCGGCACAGGCATGATTCGTGCACACGTAGGCGGCATCGTCATCGGGATGGTCGGCCGTCCAAGGCGCCAGCGCGTCTAGGTCGCGCTTGCGAAGAACCACTGTTCCCGGAAGGAACCGCTTCGTCGCGCTCCACATCAGCTCCGCCACTGGGCCGTCGCCTGCGATGAGCACTTCGCGCGGCGCCACGAGCGCCCCATCCAGCATGCGCAGCATGTGGGTGAAGCCGACCGGGTGGCCGGCAAGCGCCTGGCCAAATCCTTCAACGATGGACCACGCCGCATCCTCGTAGCCCGGGTGGCCCGTCATGCGGCCCAGGCGCCACAAGCCTTCAGCCGCCACGCTGTTGCCGCTTGGCATGGCGCCATCGTACGCCTCGGTGGGGTTCACGGGAAGCACCTCGCCGTCTTTGGGCGCAAGCCGCATCACGCCATCCATGTGGTCGTGGATCATGTCGTCTGCTGTGCGGCGTGCCTCCGCAAGCCAACGCGCCTCCCCCGTCGCTTCCGCCAATTCGAGGCAGGCGAGAAGGACGAACGCGTGGTCGTCGAGGAACGCGTGGTCGTCCAGCTCGCCATCGGCCCAGCGATGGCGCAGGCGGTCCGGCCGCATCTCCATCAAGACCCAATCCATGACGCTAGCCGCCCGCTGCACCCATGCGGGGCGGCCAAGCAGGTTGCCCGCGCGGGCCATGGCGGCAACCGCGAAGCCGTTCCAGTCGGCCATGATCTTCTCATCCCGAAGGGGCCGCACGCGGTTCGCGCGCTCCTCCAAGAGCCGTCCGAGGCACGCGGCGACGATCGTTTCGGCGTCCACCATCTCCAGGTCGCGCTTCTTGGCCGCCTCCGCGAGGTTGGTGCGCAGATAGAGGATGTTGCGCCCTGTCGGCTTCCGGGTGGCTTCGTCGTGGAAGTTGCCGCCCTCTTCGACGCCATAGACGTCGCAAAACAGATCTGCGTGGTCGCGCAGGATGTCGTGAAGCTCTGCGTGCGTCCACGTGTGGAAGCGGCCTTCCTCGCCTTCGGCATCGGCGTCTTCGGCCGAATACCAAGGGCCACTCGGGTGGCTGAGGTCCCGCTCCATGTACGCAACGATGCCCTCGGCGATGCCCTCGTAGGCTGCATCGCCGGTCAGGGCGGCCGCCTCGGCATAGGCGTAGAGGAGGCCGGCTTGGTCGTAGAGCATCTTCTCGAAGTGAGGCAAGAACCAGCCTTCGTCGGTGCTGTAGCGATGGAATCCGCCGCCCACGTGGTCGTGGATGCCGCCCGTGGCCATGGCGTCAAGGGTGGTCTTCACCATGTCCAATGCGCCTGCCTTGCCGCGTGCGTGGCGAAGCAGGAGGAAGCGCAGCTGGTGTGGGCTTGGGAATTTGGGGGCACCACCGAAGCCGCCATTCGTCTCATCGAACCGGTTCTGGAGAGCCAAGTGGGCCTTCTGCAAGATCTCCGCGTCCGGGCGGTCGCCCTTCGCGTGGTCGCCCAGGTGTGCCACGTGGTCCACGATCTGCTTGGCAGACGCTTCGACATCCTCGCGCTTCGTGCGCCACAATTCGTGCAGCTTCGGCGCCAAATCCATCATGCCGATGCGGCCGCCGCGCGTGGTCTTGGGAAAGAACGTGCCCGCGAAGAAGGGCTTCTTGTCCGGAGTCAGCGCCACATTCAAGGGCCAGCCGCCCGACCCGTTGAGGGATTGGCACACCGCCATGTAGGCCGCGTCGATGTCTGGCCGCTCTTCACGGTCAACCTTGATGTTGACGAAGGCCTCGTTCATCGCCTTGGCCACCTCGGCGTCCTCAAAGCACTCATGGGCCATGACATGGCACCAGTGGCACGTGGCGTAGCCGATGGACAAGAAGACCGGGACGTCGCGCCGCTTGGCTTCTTCAAACGCCTCGTCGCACCAGGGCCACCACTCCACGGGGTTCTCTTTGTGCTGCTGGAGGTACGGGCTTGGCGAGGAGGCCAGACGGTTGGGCACGTGCCGGCGACTCGGTGGCCGCGTAAGAGTGCTTGGCCTTGCCGGAAGCGCGGGTTGGCCCATGTCAAGGCCCGGTGGCCCTTCCGAACGCTTTTTCATCCACAAACGCCGAATGTCGAGTGATGACAGACCTAGGAGACAAGGTCCACGACTTTCAGGAAGGCATCGGCGAGAGCGGCCGCTTTGGTGAGTTCTTTGTGGCCCTCGGTGCCCTGATCCTCTTCGCGGGCGCGATGAGCATGCTCAGCGCCTGGCTCCACTTCCCGTTCTTCCCGTTCGAGGGTGACGAGCCCCTGGTCGAGATGATCCAGACTGCGGGTCTGTTCGTCCTCGAAGGCGCCGGCTTCATTGTGTTTGGCATCATGGCGATCCGCAGCGGCTGGGCGCGCAACCACCCCGAAAGCGACCTCTGAACGGCCGCACCTCTTTCCCCCTGCCTACGCCTTCACGGAAATCGGAGGCCTCGAGCGGGGTTCAGATCTTGTAACGCAGCAAGGCCACGACGCCGCCAAAGGCGTGCATCAGGATGCCGCCTTCTTCGCTGGCGCTGCTGATGATGTGCACGTTCGAGCCTTGGGCTTCGGCCATGTCGCTCAAGTCCTCGATCAGGTCCTTCGTGGCCACGTCCACGTTGTTGCCACCCCATTCCTTGGCCCGCGCATCGCTTTCGATGTCAAGCTTGGTCTTCTCAATGGTCTTCTCCACGACCTCGCCGGTCTGGTTGTGGGTGAACGTGACGCGCACGCGCCGCAGCTCCTCTGAGAGCAGCAGGTGGTCCACGGCGCCAAATTCGAGCGCCTTTCGCACCGGCATCTCTCCGTATTCGGCGAGGCCGCCATCGGGCTTGGCCGTCTCCTTCAGGAAGCGCTGCATGAGGCGCTTGTCGTCGAGCAGGGCCAGCCCTTGGATGGCCTCGCCCGCCGCGTCCACCAGTTCCTTGAGGCCCTGGTCGTCGTCCGTGTAGCCCGTGTCGAAGGTC
>JBFKLD010000064.1:0-7385 GCA_041630755.1 Thermoplasmatota archaeon | reverse complement strand
GGGTAGGCCTGGCGAAGCTTGGCAAGGACGTCGTCCAGGAACGGCTTGGCCTCGTCCAGCGCGGCAAGGTATGGCCGGAGCGTGGTCCCGGCGAGCCAATCCAAGATCGCCTCCGGGCTGCCGAGCTGGTGCAAGTACGTGGTTTCCCACGCGTCCACGGTGCGCCCCTCGTCCTGCAAAACGGCCAGCATGTCTCGAAGCGGCAGCACGTGGCCGTTGCCCTCAAGGCCGTAGGATTCGGCCACATCGCGCACGGCGACGTGGCTCGGCGCATCGTGGTTTGCGGGGACCTGGACGGCCAGGGTTGGCGTCCAGCTTGCCAGGCGTCGCAGCATGGCTTCAGGGCCAGCGATCCAGTGCAGCACAGCGTTGCACACCACAAGGTCCGCCTTCGTCTCCCACGCCGCCAGATCGGCGCACGCGGTCGGAATTCCATCGGGCACCTGCTGCAGCATTTCCATGCTCGCATCAACCCCAAGCACGTGTGCGTCCGGAAACCAATGCGCCAAGAGCGCCGTGGTGCGCCCCGTGCCGCAACCTGCATCCACGATCCGTGCGCCTTTTGCTGGCCGCGGCACGCGGGCCATGAGGTCAAGAAACGGGCGCATGCGCTGGTCGGCAAACGCTTCGTAGCTTTGCGGGTCCCACTTCATCGGGCCTCCTGGTGCCGGCCCGCGAACTCTTCCGGATCGCGCACCGGCTTCACGCCGAGCAGTTTCCGCAGGAGGGGCAATGGCCGGAGCGCGAGGAACGTCCCCAGAGCCACACCCAGCGCTGCGCGATCCTCGAAGATGCCGTATTGGTTCCATTCGTCGTCGAAGAACCCAAGCGTCACGACGAGGGTGAAGACGATCAATCCTGTGCTCAGCAGCGTGACCTGATAGCGGTTGGACCCAGCAGGTTGCCGCGGGAACCTCCGCAGCAGAACGAAGCCCGACAGGAAGGGCGGCAGGAAGATTCCCAGCCCCAGCAGCGCATTGAACCAGAGCGGGGTCGGGTGGGCATAGATGAATTCGACGTCGTAGGTGCGCACTTCGTGGCCGATGGGCTGCTGGATGACGGCGGCCACGGCGGAGCAGAGGATGATGAGGCCGTACAGGACGGTCATCCACAGGCGCGTGTCGGGTTTGGCCCACAAGATGGCTTGGAGCCATCGCACCAGCCCTAAGATGCCGAGGATGAACACGCTGCGCCGCAGCACCAGGATGCCCAGCATCGTGATGTTGTCCACGTCACGGCCGAGCACCAGAGCCGTGTAGCCCCCATCCATCATCAGGAAGGCGGCCGTGCCTGTCCAGAAAAGGAGACTCCAGCGGAAGCCTTCGCCCATGTTCGTGTTGGGCAAGCTCAACGGCAGCACAAGGTAGGCCACGGCGAGGTACACGGCGGCGGTTGCCATGTCGAGGGCGATGCCATACGACAGTGTGGATGGCAGCCCCATGGGTATGGAATAGAAAGTCGTCCGCTTTGACCTTGTCCTTCAATGCCTGCGGCGCAACAGGAGAGCAGCCGCGAGGGATGCGGGCACCCAGGCCACGGGCAGCGGGGTGTCCTGCTGCGCATCGTCGGGTGTCGCGCGCAGGGTTTCGTCGGCATGATCTTGGTCGGTGTCCACTTCGGCCACCAGCCGCACGAGCGCCCGTCGGTTGGCATCGGCAGCATCCTCGGCTGCGAGCACGACATCCACCACGTCCCCGTCCATGGCGGACGGTGGGGCATCCACAGCCACGCGGATGCGTGCCGTGGCGCCGGGATCCAGGGTCACCTGCGCGCCGTCTGGCAGGCGCAGCCATTGGTTGCGGATGCCGATGGTGGCGAGGTTGTACGTGGCAGCGTCCTTGCCGCGGTGTTCCAGATCCACCTCGAAAAGCACCGTTTCGCCAGGATTCACGAGGCGCACCGTTTGATCGGCGACCATGCGGATGTCCTCGAGCGCCAGGAACGCTTCATCCACAGGGTCACGGTATTCGAAGAGCGGAAGGACCATGGATCCCCCGGGGGCAATCTCGGGCGCTTCGGCCCCGGTGAACGTGGCCGGGCGGAGACTCGTCATGTTGACGAAGAGGCCCAGGAAGGCGCGCTCTCGGTACGGCAGCAGGTCTGCTTCCGGCACGACCTCCATCGTGAAGTGCAGCAGCTGCGGCTCCGAGGTGATGTCGAGAGGCCCGACGGCATCTTCGCCGACCACGGTGATGTCCCAGGCATCCGCGACCTTGTCGTAGCCGAAATGCACGAGCTGAACCTGCACGGTCGCTTGCGGCCAAGGCGTGGTGCTCTGGAAGGGCATGTCCATCTCGATGGTCTTCGTGAGGTCGAAGTCCAGCCCGATCTGCAGGTCTGGCTGCATGAAGACGAACCAGCGGTAGAGCTCATACGGCAGGCCTGACGGCCCCTCATGGAACCCGTATCCGAAGGCGATGCCCTTGACCGGCACGTCCTGGTCGTTGGTGTCTGTCTGGAGGGTGTTGAAGTACACTTGCCCGCCGTTGCCGGAGAACAAGTTGTCCGTGACGACGAAGAATTGGTTCTCTTCCCCGAAGCGGGCGCTGTGGAACCAGACCTCGTTGTGGTGGCCGGCCGGCTGGGGGATGGTGAAGTAGCGAAGACCGAGTTCGATGCGCCCGGTGCTCCCCGAATCCGTTTGGCTTTGCATCTCGACGAGGAATTTCTGCACGGCGCCGTGCTGGTGCGAAAAAGGCGTGCCGACAAGCACCGGGATCCGAACACTCTCGCCCGCCGGGATCTCCAGCAGCGCATCCGGGATGGCCACATTCCAGTTGCCGGGGACGCCGCGGGCGGTGATGGCGAATGTGTCGGCGGTGTCGCCGCGGTTCTCGGCCACCAGTTCGAAGACGAAGGTGCCCTCCTCGCCGTTGCTTCCACGGATTGGAACAGGGCTGCTGAGCGCCGCGTGCCCGCTTTGGCGCAATCCAATGGTGACCGGGAGGGCATCGGCGCCGAAGCCCGCATCGGGCATGCGGTCCCAGACGTCCAGGCTGCTGCCCGCATTCACGTCTCCGACCGTGAAGAATCCTTGGCTCGAGCGAAGGTGGCTCTCCACCGCGAAGTCTTCGAGGAATCGGCCAGGAAACGGCTGGCTGCCCTTGCTGTCAAGAAGCTGGTCGTGGGGCACCGTGGTGGTGAGCGTGGCGGCGTCCAGGTCGGCCACGACATCCAGCACGTCGATGAAGGTGGCCTGCTGATCGTCGAGCTTCAGCAAGTCGCCCCACGTGTAGTCTTGCTCCGCGATGGCCCGTTGGATGCGGACCAGGTACGTGACATCCTCGTGGCGGAACTGGATCGAGTAGATCCCATCGTTGACGATGTAGAGCTCGCCTGGCGGGTGGAACGCAGCGACGGACAGCACGAACGTGAATCCAGCCTCTGATTCCGTCACCTCGAGCGCAGTCAGGTCAAGGGCTGCGTAGCGTTCGTCCGACGTGGGTTGATCTTGGCCTTCCACGCGCATGGTCAAGTCGCCGGCGGGATCGGTCAACAGGGCCTGTGCAGGGGCGGCCAAGGCCAGAAGGGCCAGCAGCAAAGCTCGAAGCACAGCCGACAGCCAGGCCGGAGGGTCTTCATGTTTGTGGCCCCGGTATCCACGGCGCGGTACCTTCAATTCCCCGCACTGGTAGGCGATGCCCATGGACGCAGGCGTCCGGGGCGCATTGTGGCTTCATCTTGCCGCCGAAACGGGCAGGCAGAGCCCCACGTCCGACCCGAACGCCATCGTGCCCGCCGAAGGCTTCCGAGAAGCTGTCCGCAGCCTCGGCGAGGGCGCACAGCGGCGATTGGCGCACAGCTACGTGGCGCTCTGGGCACGCACCTTCCGCACACTGGTGCGGCACCTGCGCGGCCGCCCCGAGACGGCGTTGGCGCTCTTTGTGAGCGAAGTGTATCCGTTCTTGCGGGGCGAGCGCCGCGCCGCACGCATCGAGACCCAGAACCGCGGCCATGCCCGGCTGCTGATGCGCGAAGACCTGCCGACCGCGTACTTGGCCGGCCTGGCCGAGGCCTTCGTGGGCCTCAGTGGCGCCCACGCGCACGCCACCGGCCACGGGCACGAAGTGTTCGACTTGCGCTTCCGCGTGGCCCCTCAAGACCGCCTCGCGCGGCTGCTGGGCCAATTTGCGGAGATGCGCATTCCGTTTCTTGTCAGCGCCCTGCTGGCAGCCCTCGTGGGCGTCATGGGCGCCACCGCACGCGATCCCCTGCGGGTGGCGGCGGTCTTGATCGGGGTCGTCGCGGTCCAAGCGGCGGCCAACGCCCTGCATGAGCTTCGCCGGCGTGGCCACGATGGACCCTTCAGGGCACCGCGGCTGCCGCGCTTCATGCCCCTCGGAACCGTGGTGCTCGGCTATGGCACGGGCATCGGAGCCGGCATCTACTTGGCATACACTGGAACGCCGTGGGTCACCGCCTGGGCGTTCGTCGGCCTCGGACTTTCTTTGCTTTACGCCCTCTTCGAAGACCTCGGGTGGGGGCCCCTGATGGCGGGCATCACCTACGGCCCGCTGGTTGCCACCGGTGCCTTGCACGCATTGCAAGGCTGGGGCGCCCTCGATGCGTACGTTGCCGTGGGCGGAGCCTCCATCGGACTCGGCGCCCTCGCAGCAGCCATGGTCTACGTGGATGGCTTGGCCGATCGTCCCCTCGATCAAGCCGCAGGCCGCCGGACGCTTCTGGTGCGTCTGCCGCGCCGCAGCCATGTCATCGGCTATGCGCTGCTCGTCGGAACGGCCGCTGCGAGCATCCTTGCGCTTGCCTACACGCAGATCGGGTGGCGCGCGCTGCCGGCCATCGGCGCCGCAGTCATCGCTGCCTGGCTCACCCGCCTCGTGGCCGCGCACGTGGACGACCCCCACGGCTTGGCCCCCGCCCGCGTAGGCACCCTTGCTTTCCATGCCGCTGCCGGCATCATCCTCGCCCTTGTCCTCGGAGGAACATGAGCCACCCAGTCACAAGCATCTTCCCGCCTGAAGTCACCGACCGCCTCGAAGCTGTCGAGGAACGCCTCCACGCACTTGCCGGCAGCCGCAACCCGACGCTCCAGCAGTGGGTGCGTGAACCTGTGGCCTCGGGTGGCAAGCGGGTGCGCCCGCTCCTGCTGCTGACGGCATTCCATGCTTGCGGCGGCGACAAGCTCGACGCTGCACGCCATGATGCTGCCGTGGACGCCGCAGCGGCCGTCGAGCTGGTGCACACCGCCAGCTTGGTCCACGATGACATCATGGACGAAGCCGACAGCCGCCGCGGGCGTCCAAGCACGTACGCCGCACATGGACGTGACGCTGCGCTGCTCGCGGGGGACTACCTGTTCACGCAGGCCTTCAGCGTCGCCAGCAAGATGCCCCCCAAGGCGCTGGAGCTCACCAGTGATGCCTGCCGCCGGCTCTGCGAAGGCCAAGTCGCCGAACAAGAGCTTCTTGACCGGGCCGAACCCGACCGCGATGCGTACATCGCCGTCATCCGCGACAAGACTGCGTGCCTGCTTTCCGCTGGGTGCGCCATTGGTGCGGTCATGGCGGGAGCCGACGACGAGCGGGTGGAGGCCCTCTACCGCTACGGGGATGCCATCGGCCACGCGTTCCAGATCCTCGATGATGTGCTCGACGTGGCCGGAGACCCGGCGTGGACGGGCAAGCCCGCGGGCACGGACTACGTTGCCGGCACCATGAGCTCTCCGTACCTCAATTTCCTCGACCGGGGAGGCGACCTGAAGCGTGAACGGAACGCGGAGGACTTCCCCGCCGTGCGCCAGGAGCTGTTCGAGACGGGCGCTGTGGCGGCCAGCCAATTGGAGGCAAGCGGCTACACGCAAGCCGCGCTTCTGGCCCTTGAGCGGCTGCCTGCGAGCCCCGCCCGCGACGCGCTGGCGGGATTGGCCGAGCTTCTCATGGAACGCGCGCAATAATCCCTCCAAGGGAATCGCCAAAACCGAACAATTGGCGTGCAGGGTCCAAACACCGTGCGATTCGTGCGCCCAAGGGGCATATCCCCCGGGAACCACCATGAGCTTTGATGGCACCTTTCCTGCTCAACCAAACGGCGAAGTCCCCCGCGCCCGGTCCTGCGGCGAACCGCATGATCGAGTTCATCGGCCGTGCCAACATGGACTACATGGTGCGCTTGGCCAATGACCCGGTCTGGTCGAACGAGCAACTGCAGGTCCTGAACGACGAGTGCGCCAAGCACGGCAACACGTACGCAGGCAAGGCGATCCCCGTTCCGATCAAGCCCCACTTCATCAGTCCGCGCCAGCGCCGCCTGATGAACACGGCCCTCACGCGCATCCACAGCGCCCTTGAGAAATTCACCAAGCTGTGGCTCGAAAGCGACGAGCTGCAAGCGATGTGGGGAGTGGATGACGAAGAAGTGGAGCTGTACAAGGTGGACCCCGGGTACCCCAACGCCATCCAAGTGGCCCGCTTCGACGGCTTCCTGCAAGACTACAAGCTCAAGTTCCTCGAATTCAACTGCGACAGCCCCGGCGGCACCGGCTACGCTGACGTGATCCACCAAGGCTTCCTCGACTTCTTCGAGCGCAACCACCTGGGTGCCGGATACATGGTCAGCGAGCGCAGCCGCCTGAGCCACCTCGGCGAAGCGCTGCTTGGCTGCTACGCCGCCTGGCGCATGCAGCCCGGCAAGGTGGACCGCCCCGCCAGCCCCTTCATGGTCATCACCGACTGGCGCGACGTGGGAAGCCTCTCGGACATCGAGATCTGCGTCCATCACATGCGCGCCATGGGCGTGGATGCGCATTTCGCTGACCCCCGGGACCTGGAGCTTCGCGACGACGAGCTGTGGCTCGACGGCAAGCGCGTTGACTTGGTCTACAAGCGTGTCATCGTCAAGGAATTGCTCGAAGACCCCGCCGCCAACGCACTTGCGGCCGCCTACAAGGCAGGCAACGTGTGCATGGTCAACAGCCCCCGCAGTGTCATCGTCGGCAACAAGAAGATCCTCGCGGCACTGCGCCGCCCGGACGTCATGGAGATCCTGAGCATGGACGAACGCCGGGCCGTCGAAGAGTACGTGCCCTGGACGCAAGTCTTGCACGACGGCAAGGTGCAGTTCCACGATTTCGTGGTCAACCTGCGCGACTTCGTGGTGGACAACAAGGACAAGCTGGTGCTGAAGGCTGCCCGGAGCTACGGCGGCAAGGACGTCTTCCTCGGGTTCGAGACGGACCAAGAGAAGTGGGACGCGCTTGTCGAGCAGCACATCGAGGCGCAGGAATGGGTTGTCCAAGAGCTGGTTCCGATTCCGAAGGAGCTCTTCCCCAAGGTCGAGGGTGACAACGTGAACATGGAACTCATGAACGTGAACATCAACCCTCTGGCGTTCAACGGCAAGTACTGCGGATCGAACACCCGCTTGTC
>JBFKLD010000063.1:0-7390 GCA_041630755.1 Thermoplasmatota archaeon | reverse complement strand
TGGCCAGCAGCAGCGCCCCGATCGCCCTGGGTGCCCGGGCGGGAGAAGTGGTGGCCGATCTGGCCGCTGCGCCCGGCATGAAGACCATCCACGTCGCCGGCCGCATGGAGAACACCGGCAGCATCGTGGCATGCGAACCCGATGGCGAGCGCCTGCGCGCGCTGTCTGCGAACCTGGCGCGCTGCCATGTCGCAAACACCGTCTTGCACAACAAGACTGCCCAAGAGCTGCCGGAAGCGGCGTGGGCCGACCGGGTCCTGCTGGATGCCCCCTGCACCGGGGAAGGCACCGCGCCGAAAGACAAAGCCCGCCGCAAAGGGGACCTGTCGGAGATCAAGCGCCTGGCCGAACTGCAGCAAGAGCTGGTGGATGCCGCGGACCGGGTGCTGCGTCCCGGAGGCATCATGGTCTATGCAACGTGCACCTTTGCGCCAGAAGAGAACGAAGCCCAAGTGCAGCGCCTCCTCGACCGCGGCTACACCATGGAGCCGTTGCCGTTCGACTCCTGCGAAGCGCCCCTGCTGCCGGGCGTGACGGAGTGGCCGGGGCTCAAGCTCCACGAGGACATGGACATGGCACGCAGATTCGTGCCCGGCATCCATCCGACGCTGGGCTTCTTCGTCGCCAAAGTGCGCAAGCCGGAAACGCCATGAAACCCAACGCCCCCTCCATGCATGTGCTGCCTCTTCACCACGGCGCCGAGCCCGCGACAAGCGGCTTCGATGCCGTGACCGTCATCGTCCTGATCGGCGCCCTGCTGGTGCTTGCAGGCATCATCGTCGGGGCATGGTTCCTGCTCAAGCGCATCCGAGGCCTCTGATGCTTGCCGACGACTTGCTGGCCATGCTCGACCGTTGGGTCCCCGGCCTCGCAGAGGCCTTCGTCGAAGACCATGTGCTGCGCGAGAAGGATGGCATCGTGTACCTCGCAGCCGCAGACATTGAAGACCTGCCGGAGGTCCTCCAGGATGGCATTCCGGGCATGCCCGTTGCGCATCACAACGAAGGCCCCGAGCTGCTGCTTGCCGGCGCTGCGCGGGTCGCCAACATGACCGACGCGCGCACCGTGAAGGTCAATGAAAAGGCGGCCGAGCTCTTCTGCTACGGCAAGCGCGTGCTGGGTGACAGCGTCCAGAGTGCCCCGCGCCTCGGCATCGGGGAACGCTGCATCATCTCCCACGCCGGCGACGTGCTGGGCCTTGGCGTGGTCGTCGGCAAGTTCAAGGGAAACTATCCGGCTGTGGTGCCCCTGCATGACATCGGAGAGTACCTCCGCGACCAAGACGGAGTACACGGTCATCGTCGCGAAGAAGGGTCCTGAATTCCTGATGGTCCGCCACCGGGACCGAGGCTGGGAGCTGCCCGGCGGCAAGCTGGAAGGCAAAGAAGGACCGGTCCATTGCGCGCTGCGCGAATTTCGCGAGGAGACTGGGCATGGCCTCGACGACCCGCGTTTCGTCTTGAAGATGGAGAAGGACAACGGCACCTGCTGGGTTTTCACGGGGTCCCTCGGCCCGAAGGTGCAATCCCGCAGCCACGACGAGGCCGTGGAAGAGATGGCGTGGTTCACGCACTTGCCTGAGGACCTGGCGTTCCCGGACGACCCCTACGACGCCATCGGGGACGCGCTGGGGATCCGGTTCGAACCGGTGGCCTGAAACCCGCCCCGCCGGTCGAACACGCATGGAAGACATACTCATCGGCCTGGGCCTTGCGCTGCTGCTTCTGAGCGGTTGCGTGCTGGTGGCCCTCGCCATCCGCGCCAAGCTGCGCGGCGAGATCTTCGTCGAAGCCCGGGCGTAACTCAGGCCACGATCCACAGGTAGATGGCGCTGCGGATCGCGATGGCTACGAACGTGACGGCCAGGAACAGGCCCTTGCGCATCTTCATCACGGCCAGCAGCACCAGGGGCAGCGTGTCGGACATGAACGGGATGGCGAACATCACAAAGACCGCGAAGTAGCCAAAGCGTTGCATGAATGCCATGATGCGGTCGAAGAGCATCTTGGTGAAGCTGTTGCGCGCCAAGAGCGCTTGGATGCCATCGTTGGCGCGATCACCGGCAAGCAAGATTGCCCACGCACCGATGGTCTTCGACCCGGCAGCGACCAGGATGGTTGTGACCGGCCCCAGCCGGTTGTACGCCCGCAGCAACTCGAGCTCGAACGGTGTCGGCAGGAAGGTGCTCGTGGCGATGCTGTACACCCCCAAGCGCACGGCCGCATTGAAGGCCTCCAGGCCGTCGCGGTTCGTCACCGCAAGGACGCCGGCGGCCGTCAGCAACCCGACGGTCAGAAGCGTCGTCAGGAAGGTCATCAAGATGCGGCGGCGACGCGGGGTGAGGTGCTTCTCATTGACAAGCCCCATCAAGATCCAACCAAACTCGCGCGTCGGCAAGGCTGCAAAGAGCTCCCCGAACCGGTGCGGGATGCTGTAGAGGAAACGGTACATGCCGTTGTTCGCCTCGACCACGCGCTGACCAAACCGCGCCAATGTCCTCCGCTCATGGCTGGGCGCATCGTAGTCGATCAAGAGGGCGACCGGGCGCGCGCCGGGTGCGTCGAAGCAATCGCGCAGCAAGGCGCGCTGGTCAGCCACAGGCCGCCACTTGCGGTTTGCCTCATGACCCTTGCCCGCAATGGCCTCGGGCTTTGCATCCGCTCCAACGGGAGGGATTCAAATAGGGGCTGTGCGTCGCGCGCCATCCTGGGGTTGTAACTCAGTTGGGAGAGTGCGGCACTGAAGATGCCGATGTCGCCGGTTCGAGCCCGGTCAACCCCACTTCCCGTGGCGCGAGGCGCCCAATAGCGATTTGAAGGCCCGCCATGTGGCAGGCTTGATGGCACGGTCCAAGGACGACTGGAAGAAGGAAACCTACACGCCGGCGACGAGCAAGCACGCCGAGCGCAAGGAGGAATTTTCCACCTTCAGTGGCCGCCCCATGGACCCGCTCTACACGCCGGAAGATGTCGCCGATGGCTTGGCCAAGCGCTTGGGCATGCCGGGCGACGTTCCCTTCACGCGCGGTGTCCAGCCGACCATGTACCGGGGTCGCCTCTGGACCATGCGCCAATACGCTGGCTTCAGCACGCCCGAGGAGTCCAACAAGCGGTACAAGATGCTCCTTGATCAAGGAAGCACCGGATTGTCCGTGGCCTTCGATCTGCCGACCCAGATCGGCATGGACTCCGACGATCCGATGAGCGAAGGAGAAGTCGGCAAGGTGGGTGTGGCCATTGACAGCTTGCGGGACATGGAGATCCTCTTCGACGGCATTCCGCTCGACAAGGTCACCACCAGCATGACCATCAATGCGCCCGCGTCGGTGCTGCTGGCCATGTACCTCGCGGTGGCCGAAAAGCAAGGTGTGCCATTCGACAAGGTTGGCGGGACCATCCAGAACGACATCCTGAAAGAATACATCGCGCGCGGCACCTACATCTTCCCGCCCGAGCCGAGCATGCGGCTCATCACGGACATCTTCGACTTCTGCGCCAAGGAAGTGCCTCGCTGGAACACGATCAGCATCAGCGGCTACCACATCCGTGAAGCCGGCAGCACCGCCGCCCAAGAAGTGGCGTTCACCCTGGCCGATGCCATCGCGTACGTGCAGGCCGCCGTGGATGCTGGCCAGGATGTGGACACCTTCGCGCCGCGCCTGGCGTTCTTCTTCAACGGCCACAACGACTTCCTGGAAGAGATTGCCAAGTTCCGCGCCGCGCGGCGCATGTGGGCCACGATCATGCAGGAGCGCTTTGGTGCCAAGAACCCCAAGAGCTGGATGCTGCGCTTCCACACCCAGGTGGCTGGAATCACCTTGACGGCCCAGCAACCCGAGAACAACATCGTGCGGGTGGCCATGCAGGCCCTCGCGGCGGTGCTTGGCGGCACGCAATCGCTTCACACGAATGCGCTCGACGAAGCCCTCGGCTTGCCCACAGAAAAGTCGGCCCGCATCGCCTTGCGCACGCAGCAGATCATCGCCGAAGAGTCGGGCGTGGCCAACACGATCGACCCCGTCGCGGGATCCTACGCCGTGGAGCGCCTCACGGACGACATCGAGGCCGAAGCCATGGACCTCATCCAGAAGATCGACGACATGGGGGGCATGCTTCGCGCCATCGAGAAGGGTTGGGTGCAGCGCCAGATCCATGACGCGGCGTTCCGGTTCCAGCGCGAAGTGGAGGACGATGAACGCATCGTCGTGGGCGTCAATGCCCACAAGTCCGAAGCCGAAGAGCAAGAGCTTCTGAAGCTGGACGACAGCGCCGAGAAGGCACAGCTGGAGAAACTGGCCTCGGTGCGCAGCACGCGCGATGCCGCCCGCGTGGACGCATGCCTTGCGGCACTGCGGGATGCCGCCAATGGCTCCGCCAACCTCATGCCGCACATCCTCGACGCTGTGCGCGCCTACGCCACGATCGGAGAGATCTGCGGCGTCCTTCGCGACGCCTGGGGTGAGTACACGCCCCCGGCCGATGTGTGAATTGCCCAAAGGTGTTCATCCCCTGACCCGCACGGTTAAGTTCTAGTTGCGACACTTCAGCAATCATGAGCGACCTCGTCCTCATGCACATTGGCCGGAACCGGCCTTGCATGAGTGTGACGAAGGTCGCCTTTGTAACGAAGCGCGTCTGAAGAAATCCTTCAGGCGTTGTTTCGCCGGAGGTGTTTCTTCGTGCCAAACCAACCCAGTGACAGCTATGCCCGCGAAATCGTCGCCCCCGTCAGGATCCCTGCCGCCGCCAAGCCGGTCGGCAGCCTGTTCCTGCTGATGAGCTTCGCCGCGGTCGACGGAACCCTTGCTCTGTTTGCGGCCACCGGCCGCCTGAGCACCCTGGCGGGCGCCATCACGGTGGGCCTCACCACCATCGCCGGCGCGGGCGCCTGGATCACTGCGCGCGAAAGCTTGGGAGGCGTCCACGGCATGCGCCGCCACGCCGTTCTGGCAACCCTTGGCATCGTGACTGCCGCAAGTGCGTTGCTGGCGGCGGCCGTCGGAGCGCTCGCGCAGGGTGCGTTCGAGCTGCAATGGCTTCCCAAAGCGGGGGGTCTGGCACTCATGATCATCGGAGCCGAGGTGACCGGGCTGCGCGTGCCGCGCGTGGCCCGCATGCCGTTGCCGATCCTGGTCACTTTGGCTGGAGCGTTGGGGGAGGTCTTGTGGCACTATCTCCCCTAGCCGGGGCCCTCGTGGCCGCCGGGGTCGGATGGCTGAGCGTCGTCGCCGTGGTGTTTGCGCCCCGCGTGGCCATCCCGACGCAGCCCATCCGCGTGATCGGCGGCATCACCATCGTGATGCTGGCGCTCATGGTCCTCGGCGTTCCCATGCCAAGCTACGTCCCGCTCGTCTTCCTGATGGCTGGCGTGCTTGGCGTCTATCTCACCGCCAAAGGCGCGAGCTAGTATTCGTCCTCTTCTTCCTCTTCCTCTTCTTCCTCTTCGAGCTGACGGCGGTTGTACCAGAGCATGCCGCCGACACCGAGACCGATGACGGCCAGCGCAATGCCGCCAATCGTGATCCAACGCCCGAGGCTTGATTCCTCGGTGGCGTTCGGGACCGTCGTGTTCACCGGAGCGGGCGGCTCAGGGGGCGGTGCGATGAAGGTCGCGTCCTCCAGGACGTTGTTCTTCGTCTCGTCAAGCTCCCAGATCTTGTCATCCGGATCCACGGTCACTTGCACCACGACACTTCCGGTCAGCTCCGCGTCCACGAACACCTCCACGGACTGATTCACAGCGATCGGCGGCACGGCGACGGTCACGTCTTGTGTCCACGAAACGCGGGCGGTCGTGGCGGTGCTGTTGGCGCGCCCGATGTTCTCGATCGTGATGACGAATCCAAGCTCGTCGGTGAAGATGGAGGCGACCCGCAGGTCGGCGCGTGGGGGTGCCTTGGCGCCCATGCGCATGATGGTGCCGGCGTCTGTGACGATCAGCGCATCCGTGCCGTCAAGGGCCGGGCTGGTCTTGATGGGGGCGGCCGTGTCAAACTCCAATCCCAGGCTCCCGTTGTCAATGTTGATCCAGTGGATCTTCCGGCCGTCGCTGCCCACCACTGCCAATTTTCCTGCGATGGCGGGGCTGCTGAGCACCGGCCCGTTGGTTTCTGCCTCCCAGAGCTTGGCGCCGGTGGAAGCGTGCAGGCCGTAGACGCGGCCGTTGTTGGCGCCGAAGACGACCTTCGCGTCCGCGATGGCGGGCGTGCTGTGGACCTTGGAATCGCCAATGCCGCTGGGGACCGTGAATGTCCAGACGGGCAGCGCCTTGTGGCCGTAGCAGATGTTGCTGCCGCTGGCAGCCGGACGCGCGTCGAACGCGTACACACGTTCGTCGTAGGATCCAATGATGACGTGGCCACGCACGTGGTCCACGGCGGGGCTCCCTTGGATGATGTCCTGGGTCTTGTAGCTCCACATGACGGGCGTGGTGCCATCGGGTTCGCCGGCTTCCCGCACCGCGTAGACGTGGTGGTTCATGCTGCCGAAGAACACGAAGCCCTCGTGCACGGCGGGCGCGCTGCGGATGGGCCCGGCTTCGTGGCGGTTTCCAGCTGTCGTGGGGCAGATGGTCTCGTTCTGCGCGTTCAGGTCCGAGTTGCGAAAGACGTCCGTGACCTTGAATGTCCACAACTTATCGAGTTTGGGCTCAAGGCTGTACGAGAGCACTGTTCCTGCTTCGGTGCCGAAGAAGATCTTGCCTTCGTGGTACGTGATGGGCCCCAGGCTGCCTGCGCCGAACTTTGTGGAGTCCACTTGCTCGCCGCTGTCGAGATCCAACCCGACCAGGTTGCCGGCTTTGTCTGCGTAGTACACGCGGCCCAATGCGATGGCGGGCGTGCCCACCACTCCGGCCGGGCTTTCATGGTCCCAGCGAACCTTGCCGCTGACCGCATCGATGCCGCGCACCAACCCCTTGCCGGGGCCGTCCTTGAACGGGGTGTACGCCACGACGAGCACGCCATCATCATGCACCGGGCTGGCCTGGACCTTCATGTCGGCCACCGCTGGAATGGTCCACCAGACCTCCTCGATGAGCGAATACGGCACGCTCGTCTCGACGCCGGCGTTGCGCGCGTCGTTGTGGAACGACGGCCATTGCGCCCCCACAAGGGGCAGCATCAGCACAAGGAACATGGCCAGGGCGCGCGCTGCCATCGTCTCTTCCATCCGGGCCTGTGATTTTTAGGCTCTGATATGGTGGCAGGCCCCTTTCTTCAAAAAGAACCGGGGCGTGCCCGCCGCATGGCCATCCTGGGCGTGGACCAAGTGAGCGTCGCCGTGGACGACTTGGCAGACGCATCCCGCGTGTACGAGAAGCTGCTGGGGCTCCCCGCCAGCCACGACGAAACCGTGGAAGATCAAGGGGTCACGACCCGGTTCTTCCCTGT
>JBFKLD010000062.1:0-7406 GCA_041630755.1 Thermoplasmatota archaeon | reverse complement strand
TTCAACGACGTCGACGGCATGGGCCACGTCAACAACGCCATCTACCTCACGTTCCTCGAACACGCCCGCATGAAATTCTTCACCGAGGAAGCGGGCAGCCAATCCGAGAAGGACTTCCCGTTCATCTTGGCCCATGCGGCGGTGGACTACAAGGCCCCCATCAAGCTGGGTGCGCAGATCGAGGTCCGCATGTGGACGAGCCGCATCGGGGGCAAGTCGTGGGACTTCGACTACGACATCCGGGACGCCAAGAAGGGCACTGTGTATGCCACGGCCAAGACGGTCCAGGTTGCCTACGATTACATCCTCGAGAAGAGCGATGTCCTTGAAGGGGAGCTCAAAGATCACGTCAAGTCGCTGATGCCGTGAGCCCTTAGCCTCAAGAGGGGCCGGGCTTTGGCCGCGTTGTGGAACCCGGCGACCGCGTCCGTGTGACAACCGACCAGACGTTCGAGGGCATCTTGATGCCGCGCCATTCGTTCAGCGGCGAGGACATCCTCACCATCAAGCTGGACAATGGCTACAACATCGGTGTGCGCGCGGATGCCGATGTCGAAGTGCTCGAAAAGGGCGTCAAGCGCGACGTCACGCACGTGATGCCGAAGGAGGATCCAAGCAAGCCCACGGTCGCGGTTCTGGGCACTGGTGGAACCATTGCCAGCTTCGTGGACTACCGCACCGGCGGCGTCTACCCGGCCACCACGCCGGAGGAGCTGGCGGGCGCCGCGCCGGAGCTGTTTGATGTGTGCAATGTGCGCACCGAGGTCGTCTTCAGCATGTTCAGCGAGGACATGCAGCCCGAGCACTGGACGAAGCTGGCCGAGCGCGCTGCCTGGCACCTCAACAACGGCGCCACGGGCGTGGTGATCGGGCACGGAACCGACACGATGCACTACACGGCGGCCGCGCTGTCGTTCTGCCTGAAAGACCTCAGTGGCCCAATCGTGCTTGTCGGTTCGCAGCGCAGCAGCGACCGCCCCAGCAGCGATGCGAGCATGAACCTCGTCGCAGCCGCGCGTGTGGCCGCCGAGGCGAAGGTCGGCGAAGTGCTTGTGTGCATGCATGAAACGAGCGAGGACAACCGCATCGCCATCCACCGCGGCGTGCGCGTGCGCAAGAACCACACCAGCCGCCGCGACGCCTTCCAATCCGTCAACGTGCCCCCCATCGGCTACGTGGACGACGCGATCACCATCACGCAGCCGGTCAAACCCCTCACCCCCGGCCCCGTGACGGTGGATGCCAAATGGGACGAAGATGTCAGCATCATCTATGCCTACCCGGGCCTCTGGCCCGACCACATCGAGGACGTGGTGCGCAAGGCGACCATCCTCGTCGGCACCGGTTTGGGCCACATCGCCCAGCGCTGCCTTCCCGGCGTCCGCAACGTCATCCAGCGCGGCGCCCACGTCGTCATGGCCAGCCAATGCATCCATGGCCGCGTCAACATGAACGTCTACAGCACCGGCCGTGACCTGCTGCAAGAAGGCGTCCTGCCGGCGGACGACATGACGCCCGAAGTGGCGTACGTGAAGATGATGTGGCTTCTTGGCCACACAAACGACAACGACAAGATCCGCGAGATGTTCAAGAAGAACCTGCGCGGCGAGCGCGGCGACCCTACGGACCCCCTTGCCTACGGAGGCGCCTGATGGACCCGAAGCTGGCCGTCGAAGGGGATCTGGACTACGCGGCGCTCGGATTCAAGTGCGGCTTGGAGATCCACCAGCAGCTCGACACGCGCAAGCTCTTCTCGCCGTGCCCGAGCGAAGTGGTGGACCCGGATGCCGTGAAGGAGCGCACCGTGGCTTCCTACGTGCGCCGTCTGCGCGCCACGCAATCGGAGCTTGGCGAAACGGATGTAGCGGTCCTGGCGGAAGCCAAGCGCCGCCGCGCCTTCCGGTACCTGGCCATCGAAGGTGTCACCAGCCTCGTGGAGCTGGATGAAGAGCCGCCGCATCCCATGAGCGACGATGCGCTTGATGTGACACTGACGGTGGCCAAGCTCATGGGAGCCTCCCCGGCTGCCGAAGTGCACGTGATGCGCAAGACCGTGATTGACGGCTCCAACACGAGCGGATTCCAGCGCACGGCCCTGGTCGCCACGGGCGGCACGGTGGACGTGAGCGCCGTGGCGGACGGACCGGATGTGCCGGTGTGGACCATCGCGGTGGAAGAAGACAGCGCACGCAAACTGGAGGAAGCCGACGGACTTGTGACCTACACCCTGGACCGCCTGGGCATCCCGCTCATCGAGATCGCCACCGGCCCCGGCATCGTGAATCCCAAGCACGCGCAGCAGACCGCCGCGCGCATCGGCGGCCTCCTTCGTGCGACAAAGCGCGTCAAGCGCGGGCTGGGAACCATCCGCCAAGACCTGAACGTCAGCATCGCGGCCGCCGACCGCGTCGAGATCAAGGGCTGCCAAGACTTGCGGGCCGTGCCCCGGGTCATCGAAAAGGAAGTGCGTCGCCAGATCTGGATGGCGCATGTGGCCCACGAACTGACGCAGCGCGGCTTTGATCCGGAAAGCCTTGCCGAACCTGGCGACGTCACCCACGTGTTCCAAGACACGCAAGCCAAGCTGGTGCGTGGAGCCCTCAAGAAAGGCGCGCGCGTCTTGTGCCTGGTGCTTCCAAAGTGGGCCGGCCTCATTGAAGGATTGTCCAAGGACGCTCCCCGCATGGGTCGCGAATTTGCCGACCACGCCAAGGTCGCCGCCGGCGTCAAGGGCGTCTTCCACAGTGACGAATTGCCGGCCTACGGCATCAGCGACGAAGAGGTCCGGGCCATCCGTGAAGGCAACGGACTGAGCGCCGACGATGCGTTCGTCTTGTGCGTCGAGAAGGCGGACACCGCCATGCGCGCCTTGGAGGCCGTGGCCGACCGTGCCCGCGCGGCCCTGGACCCGAAGCAGCGCGAAGTGCGCGCCGCCCAGCAAGACGAATCCACGCGCTACATGCGGCCCCTGCCCGGCGCCGCGCGCATGTACCCCGAAACCGACGTGCCGCCCGTGCGCATTGATGCGGCCCGCCGGCAAGCCATCGAGGAAGCCTTGCCCGACCGGCCGGAAGTGGCGATCGAGCGCTTTGCCAAGGCACATGGCCTGCACAGTGACTTGGCCCACCAGCTCATCGACGAAGGCCTCGATGGCCGCCTTGAAGAATTGGCCCCTCTTGCCGATGCCAACCTGGTGGCCCGCATCCTCACGCAATTCCTTCCCAACCTGCAGCACGCCGAGACGGTGGATGGCCACTTGGAGGACTTGCTTGGAAAGCTGGGCGCCGGCGCGTTTGCCAAGGAAGCCATCCCAGACATCTTGCAGAAGCTGGACGAGGGTGCGGCTTCGGTGGACGCCGCCGTGGACGCTGCGGGTGCCACCGCTGCCGACGCAGGCGAAGTGGAGGCCATCATCCGCAGCGTCGTCGAAAGCCGCATGGACTTCGTGAAAGAGCGTGGCATGGGCGCCATGGGCCCCCTGATGGGCCCCGTGATGGCCGAGCTTCGCGGCAAAGCCGACGGAAAGGTGGTCAGCGACACGCTCCAGAAGGTGCTGCGCGAGGTCTCGTGATCCTCGCCAGCCGCAGCCCCCGCCGCCAAGTGCTTCTTCGCTACTTGGTGGACACGTTTGCGGTGGATGCGGTTCCGGTGAGCGAAACCGCTCCACGGGCGCTTCCGATCCCCGAAGCCCTTCAGGTGATTGCGCGCAAGAAAGCACTCGCGGCCAGCCACGAGCACCCCGATGACATGGTGCTGGCCGCCGACACGGTCATCGCCCGCGACGGCCGGCTCATCGGCAAGGCGCGTGACGAGATGGCGGAGCGCATCACGCTGGCGGATCTAAGCGGCCACGAGCACCAAGCGGTGACCGGCGTTGCGCTTGCGTGGCGCGGCGACGTGGTGGACGCGGACGCCTGCACCACAACGCTGCGCATGGCCCGCATGGACCGCACCACCGTGGATGCGTACATCGAAAGCGGCCAATGGGAAGGAAAGGCCGGCGGCTACGGCATCCAAGACGCACTCATGGCCCCGCACGTCACCATCGTCGAAGGTCCCTGGAGCAACGTCGTCGGCTTGCCCTTGGCCACCACGGCGCGCCTGCTGCGCCGCAATGGCATCGAAACCAAGGATCCGCCCTCTGAAGCATGGCTCCAGGCGCACAATCCGTTCTAGGGGAACGCCTATCTGGGGCCGCGTGGGTGAGCCGGCTATGCGTGCCGCTCTAGGCCTGATCGTGCTGCTTGCTGGTTGCTTGGCCAGCGTTGATGCTCCCGATGTGCGCGAGGAAGCCCTGGATGTCCTTGTGCAAGACCACGACCACTTCGATGCGTCTGCGCATGTGGGCAGCATGAACCTCGAACTTGTCGGCTACCACAACGGATTCGACGGCGGCGACGCCGCCAGCATCCCGGCCGGCGGCTGGTACACGGAACTCGCCGTCACGGATCAGCACGTCTACCTGGCGCGCCAAAGCGACGACGGATCGTTTGGAGGCTTCGGCATCATCGACATCGCCAACGTCAGTGCCCCCAGGCTGGTCGGCGCGTTCCATGCGTTGGGGGGAGCAGACATCGAAGTGAACCACGACGAAACGCGGGCCTTCTTTGCCACCCAGCGCAACAGCGTCGAACAGATGGTCGCATCCAACCAGCAGGAACCCTCCGGCGCCCGCGGCATCAGCATCGTCGACATCTCTGACAAGAGCGCCCCGGCGCTTGTGAACTTCATGCCGCTTCCCGCCAACGGCCCCCACACGCTCACCTACCACCTGCACGAGAATGGCCAGGAGCTTCTGATCGTCTGCACGTACGACCTGGTGAGCGACCCCGGCACCGGCGCCATCGTGAGTGCCGTGCCCGCCACGCAGCGCGTGCTGATCTTCGCGATCTCCGGCGACCGCTTGGAGCCCATTTCCCAGTACCAAGTCACCGCCTCGGCACCCGCCGGCAAGCTCTACTTCCCCCATGACGCCATCCCGCACCGCCAAGACGGACGCACCATCCTGACCGTCGCCTACTGGGACCAGGGCGTGCACCTCGTGGACATCACGAACCCGGCGTCTCCGACCCTGCTTTCCGCGCACACCGAGTTCGCCCCCAGCAGCCGCAACAACATCCACCAAGCCAAAGCCTTCGATTCGTTGATCGACGGCCGCCGCATCACGGTCACCGAACCCGAGATCATCGCGGCCGACGAAACCGGCTACTTCCACTTCCTCGACACCACCGACCCGTCCTCGCCAAAGAAGATGGGCCACTGGACGCTGCCTGGAGAGCTGTTCGTCCAGAGCCTCGAATTCAGCCCCCACAACTTCGACACATTCGACGGCAAGGTGGCGCTTGCGCACAACCACGCCGGCTTCTGGCTCGTGGACGTCGGCAGCGAAAAGCTGCTTCGCGAGCCCGCCACCGTCGCCTACTACATGCCCGCCATGGAGCGCCCAGAATCCCCCCGCCCCATCCCGTACGTGTGGGGTGTGTTCGCGCAGGAGATCCAAGGCGAGACGCTGCTGTTCGTCAGCGACGAGGCCACCGGATTGCACATCCTTCGCCCATAGGCGGTGGCTTCAAGGCGGCACCCCGGCATCGCGCCGCATGGACATCCAGAACATCACCGTCGTTGGCGCCGGCAACATGGGAAGCGGCATCGCCCAAAGCTTCGCCCAGAGCGGCTTCAAGGTGCGCGTGCATGACATCAGCGCCGAAGCCATCGAGCGCGGCTTGTCGCGCCTGCGTGGACCGCTCGAGAAGCGCGTCGCCGCGGGCAAGATGGCGCAGGATGCCCTGGATGCGATCTTTGCCAACCTGGTGCCCACCCCCGACTTTGACGAAGCCTGCGACGCCGACTTGGTCATCGAAGCAGTCTTCGAAGACCTCGGCGTCAAGCAGGACCTCTTCGCACGCCTCGACAAGGCATGCCCCGAGCGGACCATCCTTGCCACCAACACCAGCAGCTTCACCGTCGAAGACATGGCCTCGGTGACGGGTCGCGCAGACCGCGTCGTCGGATACCATTTCTTCTTCCCTGCCAACATCAACAAGCTCCTCGAAGTCGTGCGCGGTCCCAGCACCAGCGACGACGTGTTCGATGCAGCCTTCTCGGCCGCCAAGCGCGCAGGCAAGATCCCCATCGAAACCGCCGACGCTCCCGGCTTCTGCGTCAACCGCTTCTTCGTCCCCTGGATCAACGAATCCTGCCGCCTCGTGGATGAAGGCTTCTCCGTGGCCACCATCGAAGCCGCGGCCAAGCAGGCCTTCAACATCGGCATGGGGCCCTTCCAGCTCATGAACGTCACCGGCGTGCCCATCAGCTTGCACGCCCAATCCACGCTCTTTGAGCGCCTCGGGGCGTTCTACGAACCCGCCGCCGCCCTGCGCGCCCAAGTCGAGAAGGGCGAGAACTGGGACCTCGAAGGCACCCCCGACGAAAGCCAATTCGCAGCCGTCGCTTCCCGCCTGCGCGGCGTCGCCTTCGGCGTCGCCTGCCACCTCGTCGAAGAAGGCGTCGCCACCATCATGGACACCGACCGCGGCGCCACCATCGGCCTGCGGTGGGCAAGCGGACCGTTTGCCATGATGAACGAAGACATGGCCAGCGCACGGGCCGACGTCCAAGCACTCCACGACACATGGGGCGACGCATTCCCCATGCCGGCTTTCTCCGACGCCTGGCACATCCCCTCCGTCACCCTCACCTGGCCCGCCAAGCACGTGGCACTCCTGACGTTCTGCCGCCCCGAGGCCATGAACGCCCTCAACGACAAAGTCCTCACCGACCTCGACGCGTGCCTCGACGAATGCGACGACGCGCGCGCCATCGTCCTGACCGGAGAAGGAAAGGCGTTCATCGCCGGCGCCGACATCCCCACGATGAAGGCCCTCGACACCATGGGCGCCACCACGTACACCGAGCTCGGGCACCGCGTCCTCAACCGCCTCAGCGGCCACGACGCACCCGTCCTGATGGCCATCAACGGCTTCGCCTTCGGCGGCGGCCTCGAACTGGCCCTCTGCGGCGACTTGCTCTACGCATCCGACAAGGCCCAACTGGGCCTTCCCGAAGTCGGCCTCGGCATCCACCCCGGCTTCGGCGGCACCCAACGCCTCCCCCGCCGCGTCGGCCTCGGCGTCGCCAAGGATCTCGTGCTCACCGGCCGCACCGTCGGACCCGACGAAGCCCAGAAGCTCGGCCTCGTCAACGCCGTCTTCGGTCACCAAGAGCTCATGGAGCGCGTCCTCGGCATCGCCAAGGACCTCGCCACCAAGGCGCCCCTCGCCGTCGCTGGAGCCAAGCGCGTGCTGGATGCCGGCTTCGGCATGGACATCACGCAAGCGCTCAAGACCGAGCAAGAAAGCGTGGTCCTGCTGTTCGACACCAAGGACAAGGAAGAAGGCCTCGCCGCG
>JBFKLD010000061.1:0-7470 GCA_041630755.1 Thermoplasmatota archaeon | reverse complement strand
TCTTGGGTCAAGGCGACGGGCAGCGGTCTGAGCTGCCCCGATTGGCCGCAATGCTACGGGGAATGGCTGCCGCCGTTCCCGAGCGAAGAGAACAACGGCACCTACGAGGGCGAGCCGGTGACCTACTCGCAGGCGCAGATCCTGTACGAGTGGGGCCACCGTGGTCTCGCGGCGCTTCTTGGCCCCGTGCTGATCGCCTTCGCCATCGTCGCCCTGCGCGGCCGCGAACTGTCGCCTGGCCTGCGCTTCCTGCCCATGTGGGCCATCGGGGTCCTGGGCATCCAGATCGGCCTGGGCGGCGTGACGGTGCTGCAGAAGAACGCGCCTTGGGCCACCACCCTCCACCTGGCCACGGCGACGTTCTTCTTCTTCCTCGTGACGCTGGCCATGGCGTGGGCGTACCTGCGCCCATTGCCTCGCGGGGGCACCGTCGTCAAGCGCGAAGGCAAGGCCGAGGTCCGGTACCCTGGTGAGGCTCCCGTGGGGTCCACCCCCGTTCCCGAGGGCCGCAGCGCCAAGGCGATCATCGCGGACTACGTGCAGATCAGCAAGCCCCGCATCATCTTCCTGCTCCTCATCGTGGCGTGGGCCGCCATGTTCGTGGCCAGCAAGGGCTGGCCGCCCTTGCATGCTTTCCTCGCGGTCAGTGTCGCAGGGACCCTGAGCACTGCCGCCAGTGGTGCCTTCAACAATGTCTACGAACGCAAGCGGGACCTGAAGATGGCCCGCACGGCGGACCGCCCCGTGGCGGCCGGGCGCATCCAGCCGGCGCATGCCCTGCTGTATGCCAGCGTCATGACGCTCCTGTCCTTCCTGGCCCTGGCAGCCATCCAGGCGTGGCTCGCGGCGCTCCTGGTGCTTGGGGCCATCGCGTACTACGTGGTCATCTACACGGTGATCCTCAAGCCGACGACGCCACAGAACATCGTCATCGGCGGATTCGCCGGCAGCTTCCCGGCCCTCATCGGCTGGTCGGCCGTGACTGGGGACGTGTCGGCTTGGCCGCCGTGGGCCATGGCCATCTTGGTGTTCATGTGGACGCCTGCGCACTTCTGGGCCCTGGCGCTTCTCTACAAGGATGATTACGCCGCAGCGGACTACCCGATGTATCCCATCGTCAAAGGCGACGCAGCCACGCGCCGGTTGATCGTGGTGTACAGCGTCTTGACGCTTCTTACGAGCCTCAGCCTCATCTGGGGCGGCGCGGGTTGGATCTACGGTGCGGGCGCATTGGTGTTCGGCGTGCTGCTCGTGGTCCGAAGCATCGGGCTCACGCAGGAGCCCAGCCCCAAGAAGTACCGCAAATTCTTCCTCTACACAATCCAGTATCTTGGCTTCACGCTGATCGCCTTGATGGTGGACCAGATTGCGCTCTTCCCGATCTTCTAGGGATAGGAAGGAAGCGGGCCGGGCTGGTCCGCAAACCGCAGTTCGTAGCCGGTGGCGATGCTGGCAATTTCGCCCAGCGTCTGGTACACGTGCGCCGTTGTCTCATCCAGCGCCGCTTCGCCTGGGCCGCCACCGGGCTTCGTGACAAAGGGTTCGAAACGGCTGCCCGGGGCGTTCAGGTTCTCCGTGTCCGACTTGGCCTCGTGGATGCGCAAGAAGCCCCCCACGACGCGGCCGCACACCATGTACAGAACCGGCTCCGCCACTGGGCCGCCCGGGGCGCGGGTGCCCGTCCAGACGCCTTCCTGGACGATGACCTTGGAAATCTTGGTGCGCTCCTTGCCGCGGTCCATCTTCTCACGACCCTTCGAATTCAAGGCGGCAAATTCGGCGCCGCTGGAGACGCTCATGACGCCCATGCCATAGGTGCCTGCGTCGGCCTTCACGAAGACATTGGGTTCGCGGTCGACCCCGTAAGCGGCATACTTGTGGCGCACCACATCGAGGACGCGGTCCACCGCGCCCGCCACGTCATCGAGTCCCTCGCGGGCCTTGAAATCCACCTCGACGCATTCGTAGGCGGTGCTGATGAGCCACGGGTCCAAGCCCGTGTAGGCGCCCAGCTGCTCGGAAAGTCCGTTGACGATGCGGAAGTGCTCCGACTTGCTGCGCCGGTGCCAACCCATCGCCGGCGGCGGCGTGACAGGTTGCTCCAAACCATCCAGGATCGCCGGCGGGCCGGTGCTCAAGTCATTGTTGAGGATGACCACGTCGTGCACGATGCCGTCCGCTACGAGTGCGTCGCCTTCGCGCAGCACACCGTGCAGTTCGATGCGGTCACCAAGGGCTGTCTCGACGGTGCTGGCAGGAAACAGCTCTTCGTTCATGGTGCCAAGCGTCACAGAGAACTCGGCGGCCGCAAACAAGTCTTGGAGCGCCTTGAGGTTCTGGAAGTACCACTTGTTGCGGGTGTGGTTCTCGCCCAGGATCAAGATGTCCTTGGCGCCCGGGTACACGCGACCCATGTAGCTGCGGATGGCGTCCGCCGCATCGGTGGTGCTGCGCGGGCTCAGGTTGTTGAATCCTGCCGGAAACGCGTTGGCATCCACGACGGCGGCCTTGGTGCCGTTGCTTCGCAGGTCCACGCTTGTGTAGACAGGACAGAGCACCTGGTTGCGGTGGTACGAGAGCAGGTCTTCGACCTTCTCTGCTTCATCCACCAAGATCTGGTCAAGTTCGCGCAGCATCATCCAAATTGCTCCAATGTGATTCCCTTCCAGCCATCCCGCTCGATGAAGACCTCGTTCCAGAGGTCGAACAAGAGGAGCTCAGCCGGCTTCGTGAACGTGCTGGAAAGCTCCTTCCGCCCGCCAACCAGCCGTTCAGCTTCGGCTTCAAATTGCGCCATCACGCCCGGCCCCGTGGCGCGGCCCGCCGGCACCTTGCGGCGCCAAAGAAGATCATGCGGGATGCCCACGTCTTCCAGTCCCTTGCGCAGCACCCACTTCTCGGTCTCCGCGTGGATCTTCCACCCCCAGGGGCTTGCGCGGCTTGCCGCGTGCAGCGGCCGTGAAAGAAACGGCACACGCACCTCGAGGCTTGTGGCCATGCTGTTGCGGTCGACGAGCCGAAGCTGGAAATTGTTGAGCTGCCCATGCTGGTCCCATTCGGCCAGCGCGGCCCCGTGCGTGTGCGTGTGGTTCACCGTCGTGGCCAGCTCCTCCGCGTGGGCGGGCGCCGCCTCCCGGATGCGCGCAATGCGCTCCCGTCCGAGGGGCAACGGGTCCTTGTAGCGGTCGTAGCCACCCCACAATTCGTCACTGCCCTGGCCGCAAAGCCCCACGGTGACGGTTTTGCGCATGTGCTCGAACAAGGGCAAGAAGAAGAACTCGGTGTAGTTGATGTTCTCGTTGTGCCACGTGTAGCGGGGCAGGTCCCGCAGCACGTCTTCCACGTCGAAGAATGTCTCGTGGTGATTGGTCCCAAGATGTTCGGCCAGTTCGCGGGCTCTGCGGAAATCTTCCACATCCTCCGACTCGGCAATGGTGAATGTGTCGATGGGCTTGTCCGCCAAGAGATTCTGGTGCACCGCCGCCACGGCCGTGCTGTCCAAGCCACCGCTCAAGATGACGCCAAGCGGAACATCGCTCATGAGCTGCTCTTCGACACTCTGGACGAACCGCTGCCGGATGGCCTTCGCCGCATCCTCGGGGTGCGCAAAGTGCTCGACTGGGACACTGTAGTAGGGCTGCCATTCGACACTCTTTGCGCCAGGTTCGAGCACCGCCCACGTGCCCGGCGGCAGCTGATGAACGCCCTTGAACAGCGTCGCTTGGCCTGTCAAGAATTCCAGCGCAGCGCGCTCCTTGATGCGGTCCATGTCCGCCACGGGCTCAAGCAGCGGATGGGCAAACAGTGCCTTCTGCTCGCTGGCAAAGATCCAATCGCCATCCACAAACGCGTGGAAAAACGGCTTGATCCCGAACGGGTCACGTGCCACGAACAGCTGCCGCGTCTGCGTGTCCCAAACTGCGAACGCGAACATGCCTTCGAGCTTGGTCACCGCGTCCGGACCCCATGCCCGGAACGCCTCGAGCACCGTCTCCGTGTCCGTCGTTGTGCGCCAATCCACGTCCAGCTTGGAACGCACCTCGCGGTGATTGTAGACCTCGCCATTGTAGACGATGACGTGCCGCCCGTCCGCCGACTCCATCGGCTGCTGGCCATGCTCGACATCGAGGATGGCCAAGCGGCGGTGGCCCAAGGTGACCCCCGCATCCGTCCACACGCCGTCCCCGTCCGGGCCGCGGTGAGCGATGCGGTCACTCATGGCCCGCACAAGGGGCGCATCCTCCCGGCCAAGCAGGCCCGCGATGCCGCACACGGATGGGCCACCGGGAGCGTGTTGATAAGCAACAAGACCCGGGCCGCTCAAGAACCCCTGACGCCATGGGGCGCATGGTGGACATCTGGACCCTGGGCTTCGAAGGCCGCTCCCCTGCAGACATCTTGCGCACCCTGGAGGAGTACCGCATCGAACGCGTGCTCGATGTGCGCGCCACACCCGTGGAGGACAGCGGCTTCAACAAGGCCGCCCTCGAATCGGCCGTCAGCAAGGCCGGCATGGCCTACGACCTGCGGCGGGAGCTTGCCCCCAAGCGCGAGATCCGCGACGCCTACCGGGGCACCGGCGACTACGAGGCATTTGCCGCAGCGTACGCATCGGACCTTGCCAAGAAGGCCGTCGAGATGGCCGGCCACACCGCCAAGGGCCAGCGCACCTGCCTAGTGTCCACCGAGCGCGATCCGTACCGCAGCCACCGCGTGGTGCTCGGCGACGCGCTCGAGAAGATCGGCTTCCGCGTCCACCACATCGCCTAGCTTTGCCACGCAGAGGCGGCCAAGACCCTTTCATGGAGGATGCCTGGCCGCCGCATGGAACCTGAAGACGCCCTGACGGCACTGCGCCACGTGCCGGACCTTCGCAAGGAAGCCACCACGCGCGTTGCCGGCATCACCTGGATGCTTTGGGGCTTCGCCTTCGCGGCCGGCCTCATGGCCTCGGCGCTCATGGCTCCCCACGAAGACACCATCACGGGCTTCGAAGAGGCCATGCTCTGGTTCGTCCTTGGCACCGCGGGCCCCATCGCGCTGGCCGCCTTCGCCACGGGCAAGATCTGGGACAGCCAAGCGGCCCTGCCTGAGGGTCGGCCCGCACTGCGCCTTGCCATCGCAGCCACCGTCGCCGCCGTCGTGGGATGGATGCTCATGTGGGTTGTCGGATTTGTCCTGCTGGTCACAAGCGACCTCTTGTTCTACACAATCGGCTCCGGCTTCGCCTTCTCGCTGCGCGGCGGCATGGGCGGACTCATGGCCGTCGCGGCGTGGGCCATCTGGTTCGGGCGCACCCGGTGGGCCGTCGTGCCACGAGGCAGCCTCGTTCTTGGCATCATGCTCTTCTTGCTTGTCTTCCCGCTCGGGTCATTGGCCCGCATGGGCGCGCAGCAATCGGATGTGGCCACGGCGCTTGCGGCGCTTGCCGTGATGCTTGGATTCACCGTTCTTGGCGCCCGGCTGCACGCGCGGGGTTGAATGGATCCAGAACTCCAGCTCGTCCATCAGCACGTGCGGTTGCGCATCATGGCGAGCTTGGCCAAGCACCGTGATGTGGGATTCAAGGAACTGCGCGACGCGCTGGAGCTGACGGACGGGAACCTGCAAAGCCACTGCCAGAAACTGGAGGATGCAGGGTTGATTGCGTCACGACGTGCGCTTGGTGCCACCGGCGTTATGGTCCGGTATGAAGTGACCCCCCGCGGCGACGCCGTGCTTCAGCGCTACGCTCAGTGGGTGCAGGAAACCCTCGCCCCTACTCGAACACGTGGCTGAAGAGATCTTCCTCGTCGTGGTAACCCAGGCGGATTGGATCGCCTGAGGCGTCCGCGAACTCCGCATAGACGCGCATGACACCGGGCAGCGAGAACCAGTCGCCAGGGGCGTCGATGACCGTCGCCTTCGTGCGGGCGCCGTTTGCGTCCTTGACGTAGAAGTTCTCGGCCTTCACGGGCATGCGATCCTCGTGGGCATGCATGTCAAAGAAGAAGGCGATGCACCCGGGCGATGCGTCGCAAGCCACGCGCTCGACCTCCGCGAACTCACCCTCGTCGCCGAGACTGAGATTGAAATCTGTCACCGACGCGGTGCCGCTGATGTGCTCGTCGCCGTTGTCTTGCTTGAGAAAGAAGGAGACGGGCACAACGTCTTCGGGCAGCCACACTTTGAAATCCATGACCGCCGCCATTCCTGGCTCAAGGCGGTATGAAGTGCTGCCTTTCCACCCCTTTGCAGGATACAGCTTGCCGTCGCTGCCGTAAACGCGGGTATCGTCGCTGTACCCAAGATGCCATGTTTCGGCGCCTTGGTGATGAAGCTCAAGTCCCACCACGAAGCAGTTCTTCCACGAATAGTCCATGCGCGAACCACAATTGAACGAAGGGCCCTCGTAGGGGTAGTAGCCCGCAAAGCCGGGCAGCAGCCCAAGGAACGTCGAGCTGGCATTCAGGTAGTCCCTTGCGGACGGCGACGACCGCACGTCGACCAAGTGGGCCGGCACCGGAACACGAGCAAGCTCCTCGACCTCGTCGAAGTTGAGCAAGTACACAACGACTTCCGCGGGAACCATGTCCTCCTCGCCCGGCACGCTCAGAACCATGCGCTTGCTGGCGCCCGGGGCCAAATCGCTCTTGTCGCTGACGTCGGTCACCATTTTGGCTTGGCCATTGGTGAACACCACTTCCCAGTTCTCGGCCAACTCGTCGTACGTGCTGTCGGCGCGGTTCGTCACCTCGACCGTCAATTTGTGGCAAGGGCCCCACGTTTCCACGTCTCCCACGCACCGCTTGTCGACGAGTTCGTGCCCCATGACGGCTACGTCAAGGAGCGCATCGTCATTGTTGATGATGGGGATCTCGGCACAACCGGGCAGGACAAGCAAGAGGACGCAAGCAAGTATCCATTTCATAGCGCATCACGCGGCACCACCGCAACGGGTGAGTGGAAGCGCACGACAAAATGGGTTCGGTTGGGAAGCCCGTGTTTCTACCGCCACTCTTCAACAACCCACGTCGCGCGGCTGACGGTTTCCTCGACCCGGGACGCCTTCACCTCGATCGGTTTGCTGTAGCACGGGGCATCCAAAACGAGTGTTTCGAACTCGCCGCCCTCCCCCGCAATGTGGGGCCGCGTGCGCATGGCCTTCATGGCATCCAGCTTGTCCGCGTCGAGCCGCTGGCCCGCCCAGTCGTTCGGGATGCCGTCGGCGGCGACGCGGCTGAAGCGGATGTCGTACCCGGGCTTGGTGAGGTGCTCCATGTACGTGGCGGGGTCCTTGTGCCAGAGCGGGGCGAAGGACTTGATCTGGAGCTTGTGCCCGATGCGGTCGATGCGGGTGCGTTGGTACTCGGAGGCGAGTGCGCCGCTCACGATGCCGTCGATGCCGTGGCTTTCCTTGACCTGGGCGATGGCGGCTTCCAGATCTTCGACCTCTTCCTTGGGGTCGGGCCGCGCGGCGACCTCGACGAG
>JBFKLD010000060.1:0-7486 GCA_041630755.1 Thermoplasmatota archaeon | reverse complement strand
CTGCCCGCAACCCCCGAAGGGGCTGCCGACAAGCCGGCCGACACAGGTCCCCTATTTGACCGTTCGGGCGGAAGGGGCGCCCAAGGCCCCAATCAGGCACGTCCGGCCTGACGCCGCAGCGCCGCCAAGTCCGCAGGCACCTCTTCCAAGGTGCGCACCCGGCAGGCCGACGCCAGGCGGCGTCGCAGGTCCACGTCCAGCGGCACCCGTGCGCGCAGCGCCTCCTGGACCCGCAAGCAAAGGCGCCCCCCCGTGCGATCCCAATCGGTGAGCACCACCACTTGCCGGCCCCGCGCATGCTCCGCCAGCTGGTCCAGCACCTGCAGAAGCGGCAACCCTTGGTTGAGCAAGACATGCTCGCCGCCCACTCCAAGGGATTCCAACGCCACCACATCCTTGCGGCCTTCCACCACGACGACGTTGCCCATCGCCTGGCGACGCAATCGATCCAGCGCGTCCTCCAACGCTTCAAGCCGCGCCAGGATGTCCTCTATGCGCATGCACACTCCCGCACGCATTCAGGACGACGCTTGGCGCACACGGGAGGTCACAGCGACTTGGGCATGAAAGGGGCACCCATCGCGGTTTCCACTTCGCCGCGCAGCGCCTCCACCACCTGGTCCGCCCGAGCCGTGGCAGGGGCCACAAGCACAATGTCGCACTCCTGCTGGATGTGCGTGCGCAAGTAGTGGACGAACGCCTGGACGGTGTTGGCATCCAGCATCAAGGACAGGACATCCAGGTTGTCCACGTAGATGGTGCACCCCGCTCCAAGGATGCGCACCAATTCGCGCATCCGCATGACGAGCGCCTCCAAGTGGCTCGGGCTGCGCACACGCAGCACCCGGTCACCGATCGTGTCGCCCGTCGCATCCACGATCCATACGTCGGGGTTGCCGCCGTGGCGCCCCAGCGCTGCGCGCACCATGCCGGCCGGGCGCGCAATGGTGACGAAGCCTACCTGCGTGTCGCGCTGCTTGGCAGCCACGTGGTCAAGCAGCTGCTCGAAAGCCGGGCCATCGCCAAGGGGCAGAACCGAAAGGGCGCACTCCTTGGATCCGTATCCCGACACAACCCGTTCTTCGACCCCAGGACCCATGACGCCTTGCCGAAAATGGGGCGAAAGCCTCATACCCAAGGCCGCCACAGTGTGTTTGCCCGGCACGAAGGCACCGCCAAGGGCGCTTCGGCGCATCCTGTGAAGCGGTGCGCAAACGTCGGGAAACAGACGCGCACAAAACACCCCTCTGAGGAAACGATGAGGTGGGGCACCATGCGACGTCAACACCCACGGAAACGTGAACCCCTGGCCGCGCCTTCGGGCGGGTCCCCCACCGAGCTTTCAGACGTGACGTCACGCAATGAGGGCGGGACAACCTCGGACCAGGACAACGCCGCGACCACGCATTGCCGCCTGATGCGAGTCCCGTCTGCTGCCTCGTCCGCAAGGATCGGGTACGGGCGCTTCAGGTGCCGCCACCGGGTCAGACCTGCGACCGGGCTGTCATCAGCCCTGGATGACACAGGTTGTTCGGGAACGGGCAGCGGCGACCCCCCACATTCACGCGGGTGCCAGGACCCGTAGGCGCCAGAACCGTCCACGCAAAGGGGGGGTTTTCAGGCCCCAATTGGCCAAAATTCAGCGTTTTGCGCGTTCGATGGCAAACGTGATGCTGCGCATCAGGCGATCCTTGTCGAAGGTGCCCTTCACAAGGTAGTCCTCTGCGCCTTCCCGCACCGCCTGGATGCTGGCCGCCTCATCCTTGAGGCCCGTCAGCACCACAATGGGCACGACATTGTCGAACAAGTGCATCGTGCTCACCGAATCGATGCCATCGCTGTCGGGCAGGCTCAGATCCAGCAGCACCACTTCCACGTCGTCGTGATCCACGACGCGCTTGACGCCTTCATCGAGGGTGCGGAACCATTCAATGGTCACCGCATCGCCGACCATCTCTTGGATGACGCGCGCATCGGCGGGATTGTCCTCGATCAAAACGGCGAGAGGCATGCTAGGCAGACCATGGGAAGCAGGCCTCCGTCGCTATATGACGGTACCTGAAGGGACGGTGACTTCGATGGCTCCATCCGCCCACTGCGCCGTGCCGCCGTGCGCCTCCGCAATGCGCCGCACGAGGGGAAGCCCGAAGCCAAACGGCTGGCCCGGGTCGCGCGGCTGGAGCGTCCGGAACATCGCAAAGGCCTGCTCGGCGAATTTCTCGGGAATCGGCTCGCCGGCGTGCTTGAAGCGCAGCCGCAGCGGGTCGCCCTCGGCGGTCACCGTCATCGGCGGCTTGCCCCAGGCCTTCATGTTGGCAGCCAGCTCCTCGATGAGACGCGCGAAGGCACGCTTGTCGGCCGTGATGCGAACGGCCGGCACCTCCCACGGGCACACGTCGCTCAGCATGAACTCCTCCGGCGCCAAGTCGCGTGTGATGCGCAAGTAATCTACTGGCGACTCGAGGGCCAGTTCGGCATCGGAGGCACTCGCCTTGGCGTAGTCGAACAGCTCTTGCGCATCCGACGGGAGGTCCATCTTGTCCTCGACGAGCTGCAAGAAGCTCGTGACGAGCCTGATCGGACCCCGCACGTCATGGCTGAGCGCAGTGGCCAGCTTCTGCAGGAGGGGGTCCTCGTCCACATGCTGCCACCCCCGCCCCAGGTCTTGATGCCTTCGGCCGACGCGTTCTTCATGCCTTGGCCGCTGGGCGGCTTGTGAAGATCTGGGTCGTGGACAACGGCGGCCAATGGACGCACCGGGAATGGCGCGTGCTGCGGTACCTCAAGCAGGAGACCGAAATGGTGGCCAACGACACGCCAGTCGAGAAGATGGCCGACTTGGACGGAGTGATCTTGAGCGGCGGCGCGCCCCGTGTCGGCGTGGACGGCACCCTGGGCGCCTGCGCCGACTACATCAACGAGCTGGACATCCCGATCCTGGGCATCTGCGCCGGCCACCAGTTCATGGCGCGGCACTTTGGCGGCGAGGCTGCCCCGAGCGTGACTCCAGAATTCGGTGCCGTGGAGATGCACATCGTGGACGAGGGCGACATCTTGCGCGATGTGCCAAACCCATCCACGGTCTGGGAAAGCCACCACGATGAAGTGAACGTGGTCCCCGAGGGCTTCAAGGTCCTTGCCAAGAGTGACACATGCCCCGTCCAGGTCATGCGTCACGAGACCCGGCCCCTCTTCGGCATGCAATTCCACCCCGAGGTCGAGCACACCGAAGGCGGCGTGCAGATGTTCCGGAATTTCGTGCGGATCTGCGAGGAATACGCGCAGTCCGCACGGTGAAACATCCCGGCGGCGCAGGCCGTCGGGTCGTGCGGATCTGCGAGGAATACGCGCAGAGCCGCTGAGGCCTTTCGTTTCTCTTCCCCCCATCTTTTTCCCTTGACGGCCAGATGGCCGGCGCGATGGAACGCCCGCGCCTCCCCTTGCAGAGCCACATCTTCTTCAGCATCTTGCTGGCGGCTCTCCTGATCCTGGTCTGGTGGGTGTTCCGCCCGTTCGTGATCTTCATGGTCACCGGCCTGCTCGTTGCCGTGCTGGCCCTGCCCATCGACCGCTTCTGGGAGCGCGTGGCACCCAACCGGTTGGCCGCATTCTGCACCATGTTCTCGGTGCTCGTCATCCTCATCGTGCCCGTGCTTGCCATCGGCATCGCCCTGGTGGGGGACGCGCAAGAGCTGGCAGAGGACCTGCAGGATGGCAAGGCCCGGGCATGGGTGGATGACGGCATCGCCAATCCACTGAGCCAGCAGATCTTGGCCGCCATGTTCCCCGAAAACACCACGGAGGAGCGCAACGCTACGGCGTTCGCCATGGTGGAGGATGGGCTCAAATTTGCCGAAACGCAGCTCGTGAAGGTCGGCATCGGCATCGCGACCCAGATTGGCGGCGTGCTGATTGCGACCATTGTCATCCTGTTCGTCGTGTACTACGTGCTGGTGGATGGCGACCGCCTTGTCCGCTTCCTGGAGCGGGCGCTGCCGCTTCCACCTGCACAAGTGCGCGAGATCCTGTCCGAAGCACGCAACGGCCTCAACGGCGTGTTCATGGGCCAGATCCTGACCAGCCTCATCCAGGGTGCCATCGGCGGCATCGGCTTCCTCATCGCCGGGGTGCCCGGGGCGATCTTGTGGGCCGGGGTCATGGCAGTTCTCAGCCTGCTTCCGGTGGTCGGGGCATTCCTTGTGTGGGTCCCGGCGGCCATCCTGCTGCTGGTCCAAGGCCAGATCTGGCAGGGCATCTTCCTGTTCGCATGGGGCCTGATCGTGGTCAGCAACGTTGACAATTTCGTGCGCCCCCGCCTCATCGGGGACCGCACGGACATCCACCCGATCTTTGTCCTTCTCGGGGTGCTTGGCGGTGTGGCCGCCTTCGGCTTCATCGGATTGTTCCTCGGACCTCTTCTGGTGGGCGTCACCCAGAGCGTGCTGCGCGTGTGGGAGCACAATTACCTTGACCCGGCCGTGCGCGTGCGCCCGGATGCCCAATCCGTGCTGGACGTGGAAGAAGAATGAAGACGCACCTCGAGAAGGCCATCTTCGTCACCGGCATCGTGCTGGCGGCGGTGGTCGTCATCGAGGCGATGATCGCATGGCGGGTGGCCCCCTGGGGAGAGGCCCTCATCCGAGGCTTGGTCGCGGAGCTTCTTGCCGGACGCGAGGCGGGGGTGCCTGTGGCGTTGGCTGGCGGGGTGCCGCCCCTGGTGGTCTGGCAGATGAGCGCAACGCAGGATCTGGCGACCGCGTTCCTCGCCTTCCCCGTGGTCCTGGTCTTCATCCACCGCATGGAACGCCGCGACAACTGGCTGGGGCGCAGGCTCACGCGCATCGAGGAAGCCGCAGCAGAACACCAGGCCTACTTGCGCAAGTGGGGGCCGCTCGGGGTGTTCCTGTTCATGCAGGTCCCGTTTCTGGTCAACGGCCCCTTCATCGCGCTCACGGCGGGGCGCGTGGCCGGCATCCGGACCTGGTACCTGCTGGCGCCCGTCATCCTCGGCACCATCGTCGCGGCTGCGGCGTGGACCTATCTTTTTGACACGCTCATCGGCGTCACAAACGCGATCCATCCCATGGCGGGTTGGATCATTGCCTGGTTGATGGTGACCATCGTCGGCGTTCTTGCGCTCGTGGATTTCGTGCGCAACAAGTGAGGGGAAAGGGGGAAAGGAAGCCTTTGCAGACTTGGTCAGAGGGCGCCTCGCGGCGCAGTCGCAACTGTTCTAGCCGAACAGAGCGCCGAGGCCAGCGGCCGCTTCCTCTTCGGAAACGCCCTCTTCCTCTTCCTCTTCGGCCGGAGCTTCTTCAGCAGCGGCGGCAGGGGCGGCACCAGCGGCGACCGCGACCGGGGCAGCCGTGGCGGCCTCGATGGCGGCTTCGAAGTCGGCGCCATCCAGGGCGGCGACCAGTGCCTTCACGCGGCCGGCGTCGACATCGATGCCGGCGGCGGTCAGGACCGCGGTGACGTTCTCTTCGTTGAGTTCCTTCTCGGCGCTGTGCAGGAGCAGCGCACTGTACACGTATTCCATGTTCGTTACACTCCTTTTTATCCGAACAACGCGCCGAGTCCGGCCGCTGCTTCATCTTCGCTCACACCTTCGTCTTCCTCTTCCTCTTCCTCGGGGGCAGCCTCTTCAGCAGGGGCTGCGGCCACCGGGGCAGCGGACAGGACGTCGAGGTGCTCTCCAAGGCGCTCCTTGAGCTCCTCGGAGAGGTCTTCTGGCTTCTTGCCCAGGCCGGCGAGCATCGCGGCGTAGGCGGTTGCCGCTGCGTCGTCGAATTCGACGCCTGCCTCGAGAGACAGGGCAGCAGCGGTCTTGAAGGCCCGGGTCAAGAGCGGCTTGCTCGAGACCTTGGTGGGCCAGGCAGTCTGCAGGCTGAGCTCCATGGCCGTGCGGATGGCGCGGCTCACGTCGCCCATGACCTTCTCGTCATCGATGGCGAGCACGTCGGGGAGGAACATCGTGTCCTCCTCGAACGCGGCTTGCAAACTGATCGAGAGTTCGACAGGCTTGATCTCCAGCTTGGCCAGCATCTGGGCCAAGTCGGCGCTGACGACGTCGCCTTCCTTGACGGGGGTGACGTCCTTGGTCACGACGACCTTGGGGCCTTCGATCTTGGCGGGGATGCCCACCTTCTGGAATTCACCGACGATGGGGCCGGGGCCAAACGGCGTGGGGCCCTTCTTGACGTGGATGTCGCAGGGGGACACCGCGCCACCCTTCACCGGGGCCATGGTGGCGCCGGCTTGGAGCTGCTTGTACAGCTTGAAGGGGTTCATGTCGGTGGCCACGAGGGCCACTTGGCCGTCCACCTTGTCGGACAAGGCTTCGAGGCCGGGGCGCTGCTTGGCGGCTTCGGCGATGGCGAGACGCACCAGGCGGTTCTTGGCGCCCATGACGGTGCAGTGGTCGCGCAGGCTGGCGCGCATCTCGGCCATCTGGGGGCCGGGGATGCCGCCGATGGTGGCGACGCCGACAACGGGGTTGTCGACCAGGATCTTCGTCAGCTTGGCGACTTCGTCTTTCTTCCACTTCGCGACGTGGGCCATTTAGATCACCCGGACGCTGGGACCCATGCTCGTCTTCACGAACACGGAGTCGACGTTCATGCGGCCGTGCTCGAGACGGCCTTCCACACGCTTGAGGATGGCTTCCAGGTTCTCCGCGATGTCCGCGGGCTCCATGGTTTCAGCGCCAACGACGCAGTGGAACGATTTCTTGTCCTTCGAGCGGACCTTGACGGTGTTGCGCAGTTGTTCAATCTGACCGCTCGGGTCTGCACCCGGAGGGATGGGGCGCGGCATCTTGCCGCGGGGACCCAGCACGACACCCAGGCTCTTGCCGATCTGCGCCATGAGGGGCGCTTCGGCCAGGAAGTACTGGACGCTGTTGGCGGTCTTCTTGAAGGAACGCTTGTCCTTCTGCAGGTCTTCGAACTCGTCGGGTTGAATGACGACATCGGCGGCGTCGCGGGCAAGGGCAGCACCCTCACCTTGTGCGAACACGCCAACCTTGGCGGTCTTGCCGCGACCCTTCGGGAGGATGATGTCCTCATCGATGCGGTTCTTCGGCAAGTTCATGTCGACGTTCTTGAGCGTGATGGCCAGGTCCACGGTTTGCGTGAACTTGCGGCCTTGCTCCTTCGAGAGCGCAAGGGCTTCTTCGACAGCTTTGACAATGGCTTCTTCTGCCAGGGGTATCACCTCCGCAGTACCGGCGACCCGAGGGTCTCCTGCGGCAGGCCGCCGACACGGGGGTTGTATATGAAACCTGCCCCGGGTGCGTTTCGGGTGGAGCTATGCTTCGACGTGGACAACCAGGCGCACGGTGGCGCGCTTCTTGTCGCTGTGGAGGGTCTGGCCACTGCTCCACATCAAGATCTTGCGCTCGGCTTCGACCGTGACCTCGATGGTGTGGGTGCCGGGCATGCTCCAGCTCCAGCGGTGCTCCAAGGTGCCGCGCTTGCCGGCAAGG
>JBFKLD010000059.1:0-7573 GCA_041630755.1 Thermoplasmatota archaeon | reverse complement strand
CGGAATCTTGGTGCCTTGACCGAGGCATGTGCCTCGTGATGGGCGGCATGCTCTGCCGCCGCCACTCCTCATCCCTCATCCCTTCTTCGCCGTCGGCGAAGCATTGGTTGATATAGCAGAACCCCGAGTCTGCCATTGGAGACACCTGGGTGTCCCCCGGCTCTGCCGGATTCACGTTCATCTTATCATTCGCAGCCAGAAGAGCGGATAGCTCGGCTGCACGGGAACCCCCGGATCACCCAGGCCAGTCTCAGGACTGATCCTCATGGCTGTTGACCCCAGCACGACGAAATATCTCATCCGAGCCACGATCCACGCCGACGGCGTGGTTGACAAACCCGACATCATCGGCGCCATCTTTGGCCAGACCGAAGGATTGCTGGGCACCGAACTGGACCTGCGCGACTTGCAAAAGTCTGCCCGCATCGGCCGCATCGAAGTCGATGTCGAGCACAAGGGCGGCAAGACCGATGGCACGATTCTCCTTCCGTCCGCGATGGACAAGGTGGAGTCGGCCATCCTCGCTGCTGGCGTGGAGACCATTGACCGCATCGGTCCCTGCAAGGCGACCATCAAGGTGCAGAAGATGGAGGACACGCGCATCAGCAAGCGCAAGGCGGTCGTGGACCGCGCCAAGGAGCTCTTGGCGACGATCAACGATGACCCGAGCCAGGACAGCGGCCGCATCAGCGACGAAGTGCGCAACGCAGTCCAAGTGGCCGAGATCACGAAGTTCCGCAAGACGCGCCTCTGGGCGGGTCCGAACGTGGACAGCAGCGACTCGGTCATCTTGGTGGAGGGCCGCAACGATGTCCTGAACCTCCTGAAGTGCGGCATCAAGAACGCCGTGGGTGTCGAGGGGACCAACGTGCCCAACGACATCAAGGAGCTTTCCAAGGAGAAGACGACGATCATCTTCGTGGACGGCGACCGCGGTGGCGAACTCATCGCCCGCGAGCTTCTGCAGACCTGCGACGTGGACTTCGTGGCCCGCGCCCCGAACACCCGCGAGGTGGAGGAGCTGCCCCACAAGCTCGTCATGAAGTGCTTGAAGAACAAGCTCACCGGTGAGCAGTTCATCAGCCAGATGGGCATCACCATCACGAAGGAAGAGGCTGAACCCAAGGAAGAGGAGAAGCCCAAGCGCACCCGCCGTGGCCGTGGCCGTGGCCGCAAGGACGACGACAAGGAGACCAAGGACGAGCAGCCCCGCGGCCGCGCGAAGAAGGACGACGAGGAGAAGCCCAAGCGCGCCAAGAAGGACGAGGAAGAGAAGCCCAAGCGCGCTCCGGCCAAGAAGGCGCCCGCCAAGAAGGGCCCGAGCAAGGAGGCCGACCCGGCCAACCCGCGCCAGGCCATCGCAGGCCACTTGGGCGAGCTCAGCGGCACCCTGAAGGCGATGCTCCTCGATGATGCCGGCACGAAGGTCAAGGGCGACCTGGCTGTGCGCGAGCTTGCGGACACGCTCAAGAACGCCAAGGACCCCGTGCACACGGTGGTCTTTGACGGTGTCATCACGCAGCGCCTCTTGGACATCGCGGCCGAGAAGAAGATCCCGACCATTGTCGGTGTCAAGATGGGCAACGTGACCAAGGTCCCGGACACGGTCGAGATCCTGACGAAGGACGACCTGGCCTGAGCGGCACCTTGACTCCGGCGCACGTGCCGGACGCGAGCCAGCCCCATTTTCTTCCCTTTTTCTCCACCCCACCTTTGTACGCGATTGTGCGTAGCTACGCGGCAACGCCTGGCCCAGACCGCAAAACTGCCCGAACGGTTTTATCCAAATAACCAGATTCCAGCAATGGGATGCACAAAGACGAGCTGCTACAGCTGCACAGCCTACTCTGTCAGATGAAGCGGTTCTTCGTGGAGAGCGGCATCGACGCCAACGAGGTGTTCGCCGAATACGAGGACCTGCAAGTCAGTCCCCAGCACATCCACAAATCGAAGACGGACCACAAGCGGGCCGTGTTCATGCTGGGCAAGGGCTTGACGGACCTCGTGATGCTGTACAACAAGGACAACCAAACGCGCATGCGCGAACGCTTCCTGAAGCTCGCGCAGGTCGAAGCGGAATCCGTCACGGTTCCCGCCCAGACCGAACCCAAGGCGCGCACGGAGCACCTTCCCGCGTTCGCGCTGGCCGCTCTCTCGAACTGAACCACTAGATCGGACGAGTCAACCGCACGGCGTCTTCGCCGTCCCTGTAGACGGAAGTCTGCAGACCAGACGGCTGGAACCCATGCCTGGCGTAGAACGCCTGGGCCCGGGGATCATCGGCGCGCACCTCGAGCGTGAGCTCGCGTGCGCCGGCGAACACCAACTGATTGCCGGCTTCGCGAAGCAACGCGCTGCCAATGCCACGGCCTTGGTGCGCTTTGTCCACTGCCAAGGCGACAATGTGCCCCAGGCAGGGCTCTTCGCGCTGCATGATGATGAAGCCCACGACTTCGTCGAGGCCCACGTCGCGCGCCACCAGGAGGGATCCCATGTGCTGGTCGATCCATTCGGGCGCGTAGCGCTCCGCGAGCGTGGCCGCTGCCAGCTCCCGGATCTCGTGGGTGTCCTTGGACGTCCCGGGTTCCACAATGAGCATCCAGATTGGAACCCAGCGACCCCGGATAAAGGGTCTGCCGAAGCGGCAACAATTTGAGTCCCGCCCCGCCTGGCCCCTCGTGGAGTTGCAGGCGGTCAGCCGCCCCGTCAAGCTCGACAGCCACCAAGCCCTCCAGGGCGAGGTCCGGGCTGCATGGAATGAGCGGGGCGAAGCATGGGTTGGCACCGGCGCATTGGTGACCATCCAAGCCAGCGGCCGCGAGCGCTTCACCGACCTCAAGAAGCAGGCCACGGCGGTCTTTGCGAGCCTCACGCACCGCAGCGAGGGCGCGCCCCCAGAGGTCAAGCCCCGCTTCATCGTCGGCGCCGCCTTCCACCGCGACCACGAGCCGCGCGGCCTCTGGTCGGGCTTCGACGCCCTGCGTGCGTGGCTTCCCGCCCGGCAGATCCAATGGGTGGACGGCAAGGCCTACGAGACCGTCATCACGACCGAGGACGCGATCACGCCCGTGGATTCGTTCTTCGACGATGCGCCGCTGACGCCCAACGAACCCCGCACGACCTGGACCGCTCGCGCCAGCCGCGTGCTTCGCTCCATGGAGCGCCTGAACCTGGACAAGGTCGTCCTGTCGCGCTGGCAGAAGATGGACCCCACCGACCCGGTGGACCTTCTGCACAAGCTGGCAGGCCTCGAACCCGGAACGGTGCGCTTCATGCTCGAGCCCCAGCAAGGCGCGGCGCTGGTGGGTGCCACCCCTGAGCGGCTCGTCGTCCAGCAGGGCGGCATCACAAGCACCCACGCCCTGGCTGGAAGCGCGCCCCGCAGCAACGACCCCGATGAAGACCGGGCCCTCGCACTCGCGCTTGCCAAGGGCGAAAAGGAGCGCCGCGAGCACCGCACGGTCGCGGAGCACCTGATGGCCCGCCTGCGGATGCTGCGCTTTGAGAATGTGAAGGTCTCCAAGCCGCGCATCAAGCAGCTTCGCACCGTCCAGCACCTGGAAACCCAGATGCAAGCCGACAGTGGCGACCTGCACGTGCTGGATGTTGTCCAAAGCTTCCACCCGACGCCTGCTGTTGCCGGCACGCCCCCGGAGCAGGCCCAGAATTTCCTGCGCCGCCTCGAACCATTCGAGCGCGGCTGGTACAGCGGCCCCGTGGGCTGGTTCGACGCTGACGGCGACGGCAAGTTCGTGGTCGCCCTGCGGTGTGCGCTGTGCCGCGAGGACGGCACGTGGCTGTTTGCGGGCGCAGGCCTCGTGCGCGGCTCGGATCCGTTGCTGGAGTACGAGGAGACCGAAGCGAAGCTGCGGGCGCTGCGCGAATTGCTATGATCGCCGATGCCATCCTGGATGGCTTGGGCGAGGCGCACTGCGTGGTGTGCCCTGGCAGCCGGAATGGTCCCCTGCTTCTTGCCCTGCAGCAGCGCGGCCTTCCCCACACGCTTGTCATTGACGAGCGCAGCGCGGGCTTCCATGCCCTCGGCTATGCCATGATGGGACGGCGGGCCGTCGTCATCACCACCAGCGGCACCGCCACGGCCAACTTGCTGCCCGCCGTCGTCGAGGCCCACCAATCCGATCTTCCCGTCGTGTTCGTGACGGCCGACCGCCCGGCATCGGTGCGGGACACGGGCACCAACCAGACCATCGAGCAGCCGGGACTGTACGGATCCTACGTGCGCGCCGAAGCCGACGTGCCCGTGGATGCCACCCCCGAGGAAGCCGAACGCGCAGCAGCCCATGCCATGCGCACCGCCGTGATGGACCACGGACCGGCACACCTGAACGTGCAATTTGCCAAACCGCTGGAACCCGCGCCCAACGTCGTCCAAGCGCGGGCCTCCATGGCCGCTCCCGCCAGGCGCGTCTTCGACGTGCCCACCACGCCGGTGCCCGCCACCACGTTCGACGGCCGCGGCCTCATCATCGCGGGGCCCCGCAGCCCGCCGCTTCCCGACACCGGCGTGCCTGTGCTGGCCGACTGCCTGAGCGGCCACCGCCCCAAGGGCATCGCCCACGCGGACGTGTTTGCGCACCTGCTGCCGCGACCGGACTGGATCTTGCAAGTGGGCCGCCTGCCGACCAGCAAGAACGTCCAAGACACCATCGTCCGCTGGTGCGCCGAGGGCACGCGGCGCGTGCGCGTGGACACAACCGGACGCGGCTGGGACGGCCTCGACGCGCCGTGCGAGATGATCTCGTTTGCGTCCGGCCATGCGGGAGACTTCCTCGCCGGCCTCGACCTGCCCGAAGACGACGCATACGCGGACTTGTGGGCCCGTGCCGATGCAGCGGTCCCTCCCGTCACCGGCGAGGCGGCCGTGCCGGCTCGCTTTGCCGCGCATGTTGGAGGAACCGTGTACGTGGGCAATTCGCTTCCCGTGCGCGACATGGAGCGCCACCTCGGCCACGACGACGTGCGCGTCGTGAGCAACCGCGGCGCCAGCGGCATCGACGGCCAGATCGCCACCGCTGCCACCATGGATGGCGCCGTCATCGGTGATGTGTCGTTCCAGCACGACGTGGGCTCCCTCGCGCTCTGGGGAGACGCGCCCTTGGTGGTCCTGAACAACGGCGGCGGACGCATCTTCGACCACTTGCCCGTGGCCAAGCAGGCCCCGGAGCACATGGACCTGTTTCGAAGCCCGCCCCAGGTGGACATCGGCAAGGCCGCGGCAGCCTTCGGCTTGAGCCACGCCACCATGAATCCCGACGACCCGTTCCCTTCGGCGCAGGTCATCGAAGTTCTGTGTGGCCCCACGGACCGCGCCGCATGGAAGGAGGCCGCCGCGGCGGCCGTCTTGGGCGCACTTTCTTGAGCGCCGCCCCTGTGCCCGGCCCATGAGCCTGCCTTCGACGCTGATGGACCCCGACTACGGCTGGGAGACTGTCAAAGAGTACGAAGACGTCACGTACCACAAGGCCAACGGGATTGCCCGCATCGCCTTCAACCGGCCCGAAAAGCGCAACGCGTTCCGGCCCGAGACCACTGATGAATTGATCGAGGCCTTCGAGCACGCCTGGCATGACACCAGCGTCGGCATCGTCTTGTTCACCGGCAACGGCCCCAGCAGCAAGGACGGCAAGTGGGCATTCAGCAGCGGCGGTGACCAATCCGTGCGCGGCGACGCAGGCTACGTGGGTGGCGACGGCGTGCCGCGCCTCAATGTCTTGCGCCTCCAGCGCATCATCCGCTCGATGCCCAAGCCCGTCATCGCACTTGTTCCCGGTTTCGCCGTGGGTGGCGGCCACGTCTTGCACGTCATCTGCGACCTGACCATCGCCGCCGAGAATGCCATCTTCCAGCAGACCGGCCCCCGCGTCGGCAGCTTCGACGGCGGATTTGGAAGCAGCCACCTGAGCCGCCTCGTGGGCCCCAAGAAGGCCAAGGAGATCTGGTACACCTGCCGCCAGTACAACGCGGAGCAAGCCGAGCGCATGGGCCTCGTGAACGCCGTCGTGCCGCTGGAAGATCTGGAGAAAGAGGGCGTCCAGTGGGCCGAGGAGATCTTGAATCACAGCCCCTTGGCCATCCGCACCCTCAAGTCGGCCTTCAACGCCGAAGAGGACGGGGCGGCCGGTGTCCAGGAGCTGGCGGGCAACGCGACGCTTCTGTTCTACATGACCGAGGAAGGGCAAGAAGGGCGTGACGCGTACAACCAGAAGCGCAAGCCGGACTTCCGCAACAAGCCGCGATACCCATGATCGACGACTTGCTCGAGGAGTTTCCGCGCGCCGCCGGCCACATGGACGAAGTCGACGAAGGCATCCAGGCGTTCGAAGCCAAGTACTGCACGCCACCCAACATGGATGACCTGCGCGGCATCGTGGCCGTGGTTCATGCCGACCACGAAGACTGCACCTGCAGCCACTGCGACAGCTTCTGAAGCTTCAAGTTCCCTCCTTCCCCTTTCCCTGCATGCGCCTGGTGCTGTTGCTTGCCTTCGCCCTCGCCGGATGTGTCGAGCCCGGCACCATTGACGGCCTCACCATCGTCGTCACCAACGACGGCCAAACGCCCATCACGGCAACCCTGGAAGTGGACGGGCCCGAAGGCATCATCCTGACCGAAACGGGCCAAGTGGGGGAACTGCGGCGCACGGCCAATCTTGACCGCGGTGCCTACTTCGTCACGGTGGACTACGAAGCGCCAGGCACATTCAGTGCGCAAAGCCACGTCGTGGACGCGGCGGCCTGCGAAGGGCCAGCCACGCTGCGCTTCTTCGTGTCGTACACCAACTCCCCCAGCGGCCAGCAATTCAGCGACCGCGGCACCTCGTTCGCCTGCACGGGATAGGGCCAAGTGCGGCCGCTGCCTCGCCAGGCCGTGGCTTGGATTGCCGCTTTCCGCCTGCGCACGCTGCCTGCCGCAGCGACACCCGTCTTGGTCGGCGGCGCGCTTGCGTACCGCGTCGAACAGTTTGCCCTCGCGGCGTGGCTCCTGGCACTCGTTGGCGCCCTGCTGATCCAGATCGGCACGAACCTCGCCAACGACTACTACGACCACAGGAAGGGCGCCGACACGCCCGACCGGACCGGACCCGCACGCGCCAGCGCCACGGGCGCCTTGGCCCCAGAGGCGGTGCGCAACGCCGCCTACGGCACCTTCGCGGCAGCCGTGGCCGTCGGCGCTGTCCTTGTCGCCGTCGGCGGCCTTCCCATCATCGCCATCGGCGTGGCGGCGGTCCTCAGCGGCATCTTCTACACGGCTGGCCGCAAGGCGCTTGCCTACACGGGTGCCGCGGACGCGTTTGCATTCCTCTTCTTTGGACCCGTGGCCGTGATGGGCACGATGTACGTCCAAGTGGCTGCGCGGGCCGCAGGATCGGCCGCGGTCCCCGGCTTCGGCGTGGGCGCGTACAACGATGCATTGGATGCGTTCGCGGCGCCAGGCGTCTGGATGCCCGGCTTGTTCAACGGCATCGCCATCGGCGCACTGGTGACGGCCATCTTGGTGGTCAACAACCTGCGCGACCGCCCCACAGATGCCGCCGTGGGCAAGAACACGCTCG
>JBFKLD010000058.1:0-7622 GCA_041630755.1 Thermoplasmatota archaeon | reverse complement strand
TACAGGGTGCCGCCGTCGGGGTCGTGATTGTCGATAGTGCCCTTGGCGGTGATGTCGTCAAAGGTGTGGAGCGTCTCGTATTCGTCAAAGTCCACCACGAGGCTGCTGGAGCTGCCGATGATCTGGCCGTCCAGCTCCACAACCATCTGCCCCGCAGGGAACACCTTCTGGTGGTTTGCCAGCTGATCGGGCGTCCAAGGCTTCATGCCGGGGAAGCAACGGAGCTGAAGGTCGATGATCTCATCGATGTCACTGGCGGCAGCCTGCCGCACGGCGATGCGGGTTTCGTACTCCGAGAGGTCGTCCACGAATTCTCCACCGCACCCCGGGCTTTTTGAACTGTCGCGTCAAACGTCGCGAACCCGGCCCCGAAGCCCTGGTTGCTGACCCGTTGCCTAAATACTTCCAACCGGTGGCCAGATTCGCGCGCCGCGCTGGAATGACCATGCACCGCATCCTTCCTGTGTTCATCTTGCTGCCCGTGGCCTTGTCTGGCTGCCTGTCTGGTCTCTTGGGCGAGGAGCCCCCGACCTTCGAGGACCCGCTGGACAAGCACACGTTCGTCCTGCCCGACAACATCACCGGACCGCTGCCCGCATCGGCCATCCAATGGCCCGACTTCTCCGGCAACGGCACCCCGGCTGAACTGCACATCCTGGACCACGGCGCGTTCGCCGCGTTCGACACGGCCGCAGCCATCTTCGAGAACCTCACCGGCGCCAAGGTCATCCACACCGAAGCCGCCGACACCGGCGACGCCCTCAACCAAGCCATCGCCGACAAGGACGACCCGCAATTTGACGTCCTGTACGGCATCGACAACGCGCTCTGGTCCAAGGCCATGGAAGCCGAGCTGTACCATGCCTACACGCCCAAGCTGGCACCCCGCGTTGGCGACTTCGTGTTCTTCAAGAACGAAGAATGGCCCGCAACGCCCGTGGACCACGGATGGATCGCCCTCAACGTGGATGCGGCGAACCTCGACGAGCCCGTGACGACCCTCCACGACGTGGCGCGTCATGCCGGCGACTTCGTGACCCAAGACCCCCGCACCAGCACGCCGGGCCTTGGATTCCTGCTCACCACCATCGGCCGCTTCGGCGAAAGCGGTGCGACCAGCTGGAAGCAGTACTGGAATCAGCTTTTCCTTGGCCCCGACGGCGTCGAGAACAGCGGCGACGAAGTGCTCATCACCAGTGACTGGAGCACCGCCTACGAGACCCACTTCACCGGCGGCTACGGCATCTGGACCGACGGCCACGTGGGCGACCGCGCCATCGTGACCAGCTACACCGAGAGCCCCGCCTACGAATGGTACTGGGACGAGATCTACCCGCGCAACACGGGCGAGTACGAACCCGGGGGCCACTACGGCGGCGACCCGGCCAACTTGCCCAAGGTGCTGCTTGACAGCCAAGGCAGCGTGTGGCACCAGATCCAGACCATGGGCATCCTGCAAGGCACGGACAACCTGGCCGTCGCGCAGGCATGGATCGAATTCACGCTCACCGACGACTTCCAAGCCCTGGCGGCGTCGGAGAATGCGGTCTACCCCGTGGGCCCCGTGAACGTGAACGACATCTACAGCGGCTTGGACCCACGCCCCAACACCTTCCAGACGGTCGAGATGGACCACACCGAAGTCGGCAGCAAGCTCGACCGCTGGATCGACGAGTGGGTCGAGCTGTGCGAACAGTACGACTGCATCTGAGGCTCTGGGCGCCGTTCGCGTTCCTGGCGCTCTTCTTCTTCGTGCCCCTGGCGCGCACGCTCGCGCTGGGCATCGGAGCCGATTGGAGCTGGCTGGCCACGCCCTACGTGCTGCGACGGCTGGAAAGCGCGTTCCTCCAGGCCATCCTCTCGGTGCTCCTCACCATGGCCCTCGCTTCGGCGCTCGCCTGGCATCACCATCGGAGGGCATTGCCGTGGAGCCGGCTTCACCTTGCCCTCCATGCTGCCCCGTTCGTGCTGCCGGTGTTCGTCGTCGCCTTCGGCGTGCGCGACCTGCTTGCGCTGCTTGGCTGGGGCGCCCCCTTGGGCGCCGTCGTCGTCGCCCATGCGTACTACAACTACGGGTTCGCCGCGCGCATCTTGCACGCGGACCTGGAGCGGCGACCGCACCGGCTGGAGGCGGCTGCGCGCACGCTTGGCGCGTCGCCTTGGCAAGCCTTCCGGCGCGTCACCCTGCCGCTACTTGCGCCCAGCTTCGCAGCCGTGGCTCTGCTTGTGTTCCTGTTCTCCTTCACCAGCTTCGGCGTGGTCCTCTTTCTAGGCGAGAACCAAGTGCACACCCTGGAGACACTCCTGTACTTCCAGATGGGCGGCGCGTTCCGCCGCCTCGACCGGGCCGCCATGCTGGGCGTCCTGCAGCTGGCCATCAACCTCGCCCTGCTCGTGGCATACGGGCTCCTCCGACGTCGCCAACGCCTTGCAAGTGAGATCCATCGGCCCCTGCCCGCGCGCCCGGTCGACCGGGCCGTGCAGGTCCTGGCGCTGCTGGCGGGGCTTTCTCCCGCGGCGATGGTCCTGGTGGGAGGGTTCCGGGTGCGCGGTGAGTGGACCCTTGAAGCCTGGCGCGCCATCACCGACGCCACCCACCCGAGCCACCTGGCAGGGTTCAACCTGTGGGCCGCGCTCGACCGCAGCCTGTTCTATGCCTTCTGGAGTGCGTTGCTGGCGATTGCCTTGACGCTGGCGCTGGCCTATGGTGTGCGCCGCATGCCGCGGGGCAGGCGGTTGGTGGAGGCGTTGGCGGCCTTGCCGCTGGGCACCAGCAGCCTGCTCATCGGCTTCGGCTTCGTGATCACGTTTGGCGCCGGAGCGTTCTGGGATCTGCGGGGCAGCCTGCTTCAGATTGTGCTGGCCCACACGCTCGTGGCGTTCCCGTTCACGGCGCGCACGCTCGTGCCGGCCCTGGATCAGCACGACACGCGCCTGGACGAGGCCGCGCGGCTTCTAGGGGCCACGCCGTGGCAAGTCGTCCGGCGCATCCACTGGCCCCTGCTGCGCGCGCCCCTGCTGGTCGCCGTGGGCATGGCCGTGGCCATCAGCTTCGGCGACTTTGGCGCGAGTCTGCTTCTGATGCGGCAAGAGAACATGGCCCTGAGTGTCTGGATCGGCCAGCACGACCAGCCCTTCCGGCTGCTCATGAAGGCCCAAGCGACGGCTCTATCCAGCGTCTTGATGGTGCTCGCTGCAGCGAGTTACGTCCTCGTGGAGCGCTTCCGATGACTTTGCATGTCCGCGACATCCATTTCTCCTACGACGGAGCCCCGCTGCTTCGCGGCGCGAGCTTGACGGTCGAGGCGGGGCAAAGCGGGTTCCTCTTGGGCCCCAGCGGCGAGGGCAAATCCACGCTCCTGCGCATCATCGCAGGGCTGGAGCGGCCGACGCAGGGCACCGTGTCATGGGACGATGAGCTGTTGGAAGGCGACATCCATGTGCCCGCCCACAAGCGTGGCGTGGGAATGCTGTTCCAGGAGCCCGCGCTGTTTCCGCATCTGGATGTGGCGGGCAATGTGGCGTTCGGGCTCCGCGGCAAGATGCCGCGCAAGCAGGAGCGCGAAGCGGCCAAGCCGTGGTTGGAGATGGTGGACTTGGGGGAACGGGCGGAGGCTGCGGTGGATGAGCTTTCAGGGGGCCAACGGCAACGGGTGGCCTTGGCGCGCACGTTGGCGGCGCAGCCACGTGTGGTGCTCCTCGATGAACCGCTGAGCGCCCTCGACGCGGACCTGCGGGTGAAGCTGGGCGGGACGGTCAAGCAGCTGCTGGCCGACCAGGGGGTGGCGGCGCTCTGGGTGACGCACGACGAGGCGGAAGCCCAACGGCTGGGCGACCGCGTCTGGCGCCTGCGCGATGGCGTGAGCCTACTTGCCTAGATCCGTCATGGACTGGGATACCGCGTTGCTGATCTTCTGGGCCAGCTCCCGCGCCTCGCGGGCTCGTCGGCGGGCCTCCTCCAGTTCATGGTGGAGGTCCTCGCCGCGCTCTTCGGCTTCTTCCATGGCGTGGATCTCGGCCAACGTTTCTTCCCAATCGAAGACTGGGCTGTCGCGTTCACCGACCATGGTTCTCCTGAGGGTGTGCGCAGCGAAGCCCTATGGGTAGCGGCAATGGACGTGTCCGCATGCTTCTATGAAGGCCCCCCGATAGGGGGGCGTGCGCACCGCTTGCGTTCTCCTGCTTGCTCTCGTCCTTGCGCCCTCCGTGGCGGCGCAGGGATGGTTTGTCCTCGAAGGGTCTCCTGAGGCCTCCGTGGAGCCCGGGGGCGAAGCCACCCTGACGTGGCTGGTGGCTGCCACCGACGGCCAAGACCACTTTGTGCTGGCACAGGTGGACAGCAACGCGGCCAGCGGATGGACGCTCGTGGTCGAACCAGAGCACCAGAACGTTGCCGCGGGCACGACTGAGCCCTTCTCGGTGCGCGCAACACCCGATGGGGCGCCGCGGCCTGAGGTGCTCGAGGTCCAGATCACGTTCCGTGACGCCACGACGGGCACGCAGACCACGGCCAACGGCACCATCACTGCGGAGGGCTTCGGCTTGGTGCTTGGCCGCTGGGACAACCCGCTGCCGCCGCCGGCAAACGGCATGTGGGGGCTCTTCGCGCTCAACGTCCTCGCGTGGACCGTAGTGGCCTTCGTCGTCATGGTGCTTCTCAATCCGACGCTCAAGCTGCTGACGTTGCGCACCAAGACCACGCTGGATGACCGCGTCATCCGCATCATCGCCCGGCCGGCATTCGTCCTCATCCTGGCGTTTGGCATCAAGCAGAGTGTCGAGGTCTTCCCGTTGCCCGCGTGGGCCTTCCAGGGACTTGACGGCGCGTGGCGTGTCCTGCTGGTGGCCGTGCTGGTGCTGGTGGTCTACCGGCTGTGGAGCGAAGTTGTGCTTTCTGTGGGCAAGCGCATGGCCCAGAAGACGGACTCGCAGCTCGACGATCGGCTCCTGCCGGTCTTTGAGAAGATGGGTGGCATCGTCATCCTCGTCGGGGGTTTGTTCTACTTGCTCGACGCTTTTGGCGTGAACACGGCGTACTTTGCCGCAGGCGGCGCTCTGGTGTCGCTGGTCATCGCGTTTGCCGCCCAAGACACGCTGAGCAATTTCTTTGCGGGGCTGCACTTGCTTCTGGATCGTCCGTTCAAGGAAGGCGACGACATCATCCTCGACAGCGGCGAGGTGACGACGGTGCGCGACATCGGGTTGCGAAGCACCAAGCTCTACCATCCGGCGAACCACGAGATCATCGTGGTGCCCAACAGCATCCTGGCCACGAACCGGGTCATCAACCTGCTGGAGCCGGACGACCTGTACAAGGTCAAGATCACCGTCGGCGTGGCCTATGGCTCGGACCTGCAGCGCGTCAAGCAGGTCCTGCTGGACATCGCGCGCAGCCATCCGCTGAGCCTCGACGATGAGGATCACCAGCCGTTCTTCCGGCTCAACAACTTTGGCGACAGCAGCATTGACGTGGCGCTGCACGTGTGGATTGGGGACGTCTATGCGCGATGGGCTGTGGCAAGTGATCTTCGCGAGATGATCGACCAGCGCTTTGCCCAGGACGGCATCGAGATTCCGTTCCCGCAGCGCGTCGTGTGGCACGGCAAGGAATCCGAGCCGCAGCGCTCTGGCAAGCCGCTGGAGCTGCATGGCTCCGTGGAGGAAGCCCGCAAGCACCTGGACAGCGACGACGGGCCCTAGGATTCGAGGTAGAGGCGCATGGCGTCGTTGAGCACGACGCCCACCGGGCGACCTTCCTCGGCGGCACGCGCCTTGAATTGCCGGTAGGTTTCCTCGTCGATCTTGCGAAATGCCTTGAGGTCCGCCATGGGCCCCCTAAGCGCCGATGTATAACAAGTTTGACTTTCAGTGGGTCTTCATGAGTTCCCGGCACCCGTCCAAGATGATCTTCAGGTGCTTCAGGTCCTCCGCGTTGTACTCACTGATGTCGTCGCGGATCTGCTTCTTCTGGTTCCGCTTGTAGCTGCGGTACAAGCGAAGCGCATGGTATCCGTCCTTGACCTTGAGGCGGGGCTTCTCGTAGCCAAAGAACTTGGCCACCGTCTCCGACTTGAATTTCGTCACGGGCAAGTAGATGCGCTGGGTCTCCGGGCTGCCCGTGAAGATGAGGTCAGCCTGCAGGTCGAACCAATTGGCGTCGTTGACCCACTTGCTGCTCATGCCGTACTTCTCACACGCGCGTCGCAGCTGGACCGTGTCGCTGCTGCGGCCGCCCCACGTGACGACTGTCGCTCCGCTTTCGCAGATCTTCCGGAAATCCTTGAGGAACGTCTCTTGGGCCTTGCGCGTGTGGTCGAACCACTGCGTGATCTCCTCTGAGTCGTGGTCCATCATCCCGTACAGGAAGATCTCCGCCACGGGCCCGTCAAACTCCAAGTCCATGTGGACAATGGGTTCGTCCAGCTCGAAGATGCGCGGGTCGGCCGCGTAGACGAGGGCCGCATTCTTGCAGTGGGCCTCTGCGTAGCCCTGCAGCAGCGGAACTTGGCCAAGGAACCCCTCGTCACCCGCGAACGCGGGGTCCGCCGCCAGCAACCCAAGGTCTGCTTTCCACAGCTTTTCGACCGTGTCGATGCCGGCGGCGCGCAGGCGGTCGGCGCGGCCTGCCTTGACCATCGGCAAGTCGGTTAGCTGGGGTTCCACGGAGCCATCACTGCGCAACCCCGGCATAAGGGTGGCTGTTCGCGAATCAGGCCTAGCGGCTCGTGCCGAACGTCTCGAGAGCTTCAATGACGGGCCGGGCTTCTTCGGCCGCCGGCAACGCTTCGTAGCGGATGCCGTGGGTGTCGTGCCGGACAATCAGGCCCGCGGCCTGCAGTTCCTTGAGGCGCAAGCTCAAGATCCGGGGGCTCAAGCCCGGGTTGTTCTGCAGCAGCTCGCTAAATCGCTTCGGGCCCGCAAGCATGTCTCGCACGAGCAAGATCGACCACTTTGCCCCCAGCACATCCAATGCGCTGGCCACGCCGTCCTCGACGGCTACTTCACGGGTTTCCACGAATTCGGCAAGTGGCTCAACCCACTTGAATGCTCGCTCACTTTTCTCTCGCAAGGAACGCCAGGGCGCCGCGCATCCCGTCTTTGAAAGCAGACTCGTCATCGAGGGGGATGAACCCGCTGGCGCCCGCGGATTTGGCGGCCAAGATGCGCACAGGGTCCTGTTGGGCCATGACCATCACGGGGGCGACCGACGCCAGCTGCTCGGCGGCGTCGAGGGCCTTCGGAAACTGGTGGTCCACGAGCACCAGATCCACGGCCAGTGTCGTGGCCAGCTTCTTGGCTTCGTCCATGGTTGCGGCGGCGTGGATGCGGCCGTGGGGCACGGCGCGGGCGATGCGCTCACGAATTTCGTGGCTGCCAAGATGGAGCAGAGTCAATGGGGCCGCCGCCACTAACAAAAGGGAACTCGTCGCCGGTTAAACCCCTTGCGTCCACTCCAGGACACCTTGGCCGGTCCCGGCCAGAGAGCCCTCGCAACCTGCCCCTGCCAATTGGGCGTGCGCACTGGCCGGCTCGAACAAGCAGATCGCGCTGCCGCTGACATACGATGCACGTGCGGAGGCCTGCACAAAGGTGTCCTCCGACCAGAACCGCAGCGTCGGGAC
>JBFKLD010000057.1:0-7782 GCA_041630755.1 Thermoplasmatota archaeon | reverse complement strand
CGGCGTAGACCTCAATGTCGGGGATGGGGTCAAGCTCCGGGGGCATGTTCTCCACCGCGTGGCACATGCGCGTCGTGGAATCCGTCATGCCGTCATTGTCGGTGACGGTGAGGCGCACGCGGTACGCGCCCGGGGCGCCGTAGGTGTGCTCGGGGGTCTGCATCTGGCTTTGTGCGCCGTCTGCAAAGTCCCAGTCCCACGCCACGACCGTGCCGTCCCAATCCGAGCTGAGGTCGGTGAATTTCACGAGGCGCGCGGGGTCCTTGAAGCCCATGCAGGAGAAGTCCGCCACAGGGGGCGTGGCGGGACACTTCTGGATGGTGATCTGCTGGCTGGTTTCTGCCTGGCGGCCGCCGTTGTCGGTGACGTTGAGCGTCACGGTGTACGTGCCGCCTTGGGAGTAGGAGTGCGACACCGAGGGGTTCCACGGATTGTACACGGAGAAATTGCCGTCGCCCCAGTCCCAGCGACTGCTGGCAATGGTCGCCGATCGGAGGGTGGGGACGCTGGTGTCCTGGAACCGGATGAGGCGCGGGGCGCAATCCAGCGTGACTGTGAAGTTGGGCACGGGCGCGCAATCCCCCACATCTTGCAGGATGGTCCGCATCGCGGCCTCAGCGTCCTGGGGCAGGCTGACGTGGAAGAAGTACTTCGACACGGGCGTGCTGGCAATGGCGCGCATGTGAGCCACGTTGGCGCCACTGCCGATGGCGATGGAGTAGATCTCGATTCCTTGGCCCTTGGCGGTGTTGGCCACGCCGGTGCTGTCGGGGTTGGCTCCGTCCGAGAAGACAAGCATGATGTGCCGGGCTCCGCCGCGCCCGTTCGACGTGAAGTCTCCACGCGAGACATCCATGGTCTTGGCTTGATCGGAGACACCCCGCGCACCGCCGCCGGATGGGCTGTTGCCGGCCAGGATGCCTTGGCGTGTCGCGGCGTGGTTGGTGTCGAGGCCCTTGTCCACCGGTTGGTCGGGGAAGCTTCGCACGCCGGACTGGTCCGTGGCCGTGAGGTTGTCCACGAGCGCCACGCCTCCTGCCTGCGCCACCGCCATGTTGGGGCCAAGCATGCTGCCGGAGCGGTCGAACACGAACCCGACGTCCAGCGGGCACCGGTTCTGGGACTGGGCCTCGGCTTCGGGGATGAACGCGAGCGCTGCCATCGCCGTCAAGGCGACCAATGCGGCAGCGGTCCACTTCATGCGGGCCCCATCCGAGTCGGTATTTAAGAACAAAGTGGCACACGCGTCGTTCATCGCCGCGGGCGAAGAGGTGGCCGGCTGCGGCCTGCCTTGCGGGTGGCCGCCCGTGGTTTTTACGCGCCCGTCCAAAGGTCCAAGGCCGGGGCCCCGTGCGCGGCTTGATGGGATGCCCGCGCTGCCGCGCACCGGTCCGGTCCACGGTCTTTGCCGACCGGAGGGTCCAGGCCTGCACGGGCTGCCACCACCTGGAATGGGAAGACGCGGCGCCGACCAAGGCGTTCGGGTTCAAGCACCACATGCGGGCTCTGCAAGAGGAGATCCGCGAAGCGGAGAAGGAAACCGAAGACGAGCGCATCGTCTTGCGCGTCCTGCGCGCAGGCCCCGGGCCGGATCACGCCGCGGTCCTGAATCTGCAGCTGGTCGAAGGCGACCCGAAGCGCTTCGTGAAAGGCAGCACCCTGGAAGCCCACGTGGTGGACCCCAAGCGCGGCATCGCCGCGCAGGCAGAGGTCACCATCCTCCAGAAGCACAAGGAAGCGGTGCGCGCCGGCGCCGATGCGGCCAGCTGGAAGCGCCTCGAAGGGGCGACGATCGAGCTTGTCCCCCGCAGCTCGGCACAGATCCAGCGCATGCTTTTGCAGGCATACCTGCTGGTCCGGCGCGTCGATCCGTGGCACAGCCAGCTGGAAGACCCTTCGCAGATCCCGCGCATCCCGCGAAGCTTGCCCGATGCGTTCGTGGAGGGGCTGCGGCCGGCCCAAGCCCAAGCCGTCCGCGCCGCCATGGGGCTCAAAGATGGGGGAATGCTGCTGGTGCAAGGTCCGCCGGGCACCGGCAAGACCACCGTCATCGCCACCCTTGTGCGCAACCTCCTGAAGCAGGGAAAATCGGTGCTGGTGGCGAGCCACACGCACATCGCCATTGACAACGCGCTGCGGCGCGTGCTGCGCCAGAATCCCCTTCTTTCCACGAAGACCGTGCGCCTGGGCGAGGCGCAGAACGTGGCGCCCGACTTGGGGAGCCTCTGCGCCAACCTGGGCGCATTCGTGGACCCAGACGACGAGCCAGACAGCCGCCCCTTGTGGCGCAGCCTCTACGAAGAGCGCCCACTCGTGGGCGCGACGCTGGATGCTCTCGCCCACGCCTTCGTGCGGCATCGGGACATGCCCTGGGAGCCCTTTGACACCGTCATCGTGGACGAAGCCGGGATGAATCTGCTTCCCAAGCTGGCCATCGCGCGTGCCGCGGGCAGCAAGCTTGTCTTGGTGGGGGACCACCAGCAGCTGCCCCCCATCGTCACGGCGCCCAGCTTCCGCCGCGACGCAGCCTTCAAGAAGAGTCCCTTCGAGATCCTCCAAGCTCTGCGGGGGGACTTGCTGGTGCTCCTGGACGAGCAGTTCCGCTGCCACCCCACCCTGTACGACTGGTCTGCCAAGACGCTCTACGAAGGCAAGATCATCAGCCGCAAGGAGCCCAAATCTCCGGTCCTGCACCTCCTCGGCCACCAAGTCGGCTCGCCGATCATCTGGGCCGACACCCGCGCCGTCCCCGGCAACCGCGAAGGGCGCCTGGATGGAAGCCGCGTGAATCCGACGCACGTGGCCGCCACGGCCCGCATCGTCGAAGAGCTGGTGCGCGTCCACGGTTTTCCCAAGGAGGACGTCGGTGTCATCGCGCCGTTTCGCAAGCAAGCGGAGCTGTACACCGAGACCGTCCGTCGCAACCTGCTCAAGGATGCCGACGTGCTCGCCAGCACTGTGGATGCCTTCCAAGGCGATGAGCGGCAGGCCATTGTGATGGATCTGACCAGCCTCGGCCCAGCTAAGCCCCACGAAGACCCGCGGCGGCTCAACGTCAGCCTCACCCGCGCACAGGATCTGCTGGTCATCGTCGGCCCCCGCCCATTCGTGCGCCGCCCAGAAGACAACCCCTGGCTGTGGAGCCTCCAGAACTGGGATGCGGTGGACGTCGTTCCGGTGCCTGCCGATGTCGCCGATTTTGCTGCTCGAAGCGGTTCGGAGCGTCTCGGCGCCGTGTGGGCAGATTGAAAAAGCAGGGCGTGCCTGCGCAGATGTCCATGGCCCGCGAGACCGTGCCCGCAGAGTTCGAAGATGAGACGCCGCAGGTAGACTTCGGTCGCCTCCGCAAGGCAGCCATCATCTACCTTCGCGACCTCGAAGACAAGAAGCTCGACGGTGGCCCCAAGCTCAACGTCCTGCGTGACGCCCTTGGCAGCGCCGAGTGGAAGATCGTGCGCTTGGAGCGCCGCATGTGGGCCCTTGGCCGCGGCTGCCCCAACCTCGACTACAAGAAGAGCGAGGAGCTTGCCGAATTGGAGTGGGAAGACCTGCCCAACGACGTGCGCAAGCAGATGAGCGCTGGCTTGCTCCAGTGGCTCCGCGACGAAGAGTAGGCAACACTCTTCCACCCCCATGCCTGTGCCGTGAGCGTGAGCCTTCTCCAGGAGCGCATGCGCGACCCGGTCCATCACGGACTCCTGGACAACGCCAACGCCGTGGGTGAAGTGGGCAACCCAGCCTGCGGGGATCTTGTGACCCTGCACTTGCGCATCGAGGACGACAAGGTCGTCGCCGCTGGGTTCGAGAGCTTGGGCAGCCCGTACCAATTGGCCACTGCGAGTGTCCTGTGCGATTGCGTGCTGGGGTTCGACTTGGCCCATGCGCGCCAGCGCACGCCGATGTGCGTCCTCGAAAAGCTGCCCGACCTGCCGCGCCGCAACCGCTACTTGGCGCGTTTGGCCATCGAGGCGCTGCACCGCGCGTTGGCTGCGTTTGACCATGGTGGCGGTGATGCCCCGCTGGACACGCCTCCGCGGAGCCTGGACGAAAGCGAAGCCGACGCGTTCCTTCTCGACTTGCTGGCCAACGGCAAGGCGTGGTCCACGGCAGACGTGGAGAAGATGGTCGAGGCGGCAGGCATCGCGCTTCCGGCCTCCGTGCCGCGTTGGCTGGCGCGCCTGAAGCGCGATGGGCGCGTGCTGAGCCAGCTTGATCCAGAAGCCAAGGCGTTCCGGTGGCGCATCACGACTGGCGAAGCGTCGCCGGCAGGCGCGTGAGAAGCTCCCACGCCACGATGATGGAGGCGATGGTCAGGGACACCAGCATGGTCGCGGGGAAGGAGACGCCGGTGAGGATGGGGCCCCGCAGGTAGCTGATGACCTTCTCGTTCAGGCGCAGGTTCTGCAGGTACAGCAACCCGTTGCCGATGAAGAGCGCCACAAGCCACCAAGTCACCTCTGGGAAAAATTGCGTCGCGCCCCAGGCCACGATGGCGATGCCTGCAGTGTCGAAGCTGGCGTCGAGGATGGCTCCGGCGCGGCTTTGCAGTCCGCCCACGCGGGCAAGGATTCCGTCTCCACCATCCAGCAGGATCACGAAGACGATGAGGCTCACGAACAGCGCCCGCTGATCCGTGAGCACGGCCCAGATCTCGAGCGCGAAGAAGGGGATCTGCGCGAATGTAAAGTGGTTTGGCTTGACGCCGTGGTCAAGCAGCCAGCGCGCGGCCTTCTCAAATGGTCGGTCGAACGCGCCTTCGGCCACGATGCGTCACCGGCCTCGGTCCTTGTAGCCGTTTGCTTACGCTTTGTGCCAGCGAGGACCTTGGGGCGTGTCTTCGATGGAGTAGCCGATGGCGGCCAATTGGTCGCGGATGGCATCGGCGCGCGCCCAATCCTTCTCCTTGCGCGCGGCTTGCCGTGCCAGCAGCACTTGCGCCATGGCTTGCTTTTCCGTGTCGCAGTCCGCGATGTCGATCGAGAGGCCCGCAGCGAATTGGGCCAAGGCTTCGGGGATGGGGCGCTCGGTTTCGACGGGCGCGTCGAAGAGCGTGAGCACTTGGGCGCGGTCTTCGAAGACCTCCAAGGCGCGCTTGGCGGCGTCGGCCCCCACGGTGCCTTCCTCGAGGTGCGCATTGATGGCCTTGAGGAACGAGAACAAGGCGGCGATGGCGCCAGGGGTGTGGATGTCGTCATCCATGGCTGCGTCGAAGGCGTCGCGCAATTGCAGGGTGGCTTCGCGCACCTTTCCGTCGGCCTTGGCGCTGCCTTCGCTTTCCCCGTTGAGAGCTTCTTGGAGCAGGCGGCGGGCACGGTGCAGTTTCTCGACCGCTTTGCCAGCTTCACGCAACCCGTTGCGGCTGAAGTCGATCTTGGAGCGGTAATGGGTCTGCAAGAAGTAGAAGCGCAGAACTTCTGGGCTCAGCCCCCAGCCGTCGATCTCGTCCAGAAATTCTTCGAGGACGATGAAGTTGCCGAGGCTCTTGCTCATCTTCTGCCCCTCGACGTTGAGGAAGCCCGTGTGCATCCAGACGTTCACGAACGGGGCCTTGCCGGTCTTGGCCTGGCTTTGGGCGATCTCGTTCTCGTGGTGCGGGAAGATGAGGTCTTGACCCCCGCCGTGGATGTCGATCTGGTCGCCCAAGGCGCGGGTGCTCATGAGGCTGCACTCGATGTGCCATCCAGGCCGGCCGCGGCCCCAGGGGGAATCCCAGCTGGCGTCGGGGTGCTCATCGTCGCTGGCGGATTTCCAGAGGGCAAAATCGGCGGGGTGCTTCTTGTCGGACTCGACTTGCTTGCGCGTGCCCGCGGCCATCTGCGTGTAGTCGCGGTTGCTGAGGTGGCCATAGGCGCATTCGGGGAAGTGCTTCTTGGCAACGGCATCGTAGCCGGGCACGTCGAAGTAGACGTTGCCGGCGTCCGTCTTGTAGGCGTGGCCGTTGGCCAGGATGGCTTCGATGAACGCGACGATGTCCTCGATGGAGTCCGTCACGTGGGGGGCTTCGTCGGGGGCGCGCACGCCGAGGCGCGCCATGACGGCTTCGCAGCGCTTGTCCCACTTGTCGCTGTGTTCGCGGGGCGAGACGCCAAGCTCCTTGGCGCGGGCGATGATCTTGTCTTCGACGTCGGTGACGTTCTGGATGAAGCGCAGGTCGTAGCTGCGTTCGAGCCAGCGGCGGATGATTTCGAAGGAGACGGCGGTGCGCGCGTGGCCCAGGTGAGCATGGTCGTACACGGTGAGTCCGCACAGATACAGTCCTGCCTTGCCTTCCTGGCGGGGCGTGAAGACTTCCTTCTGCTTGGTGCGCACGTTGTGCAGAGACAGGGCCACGATGCGGGCACGCGGCGCGTCCTTGAAGAATGTCGGGGTCTGCTCGAGCGCTTCCTTTGCGGAAGGTCCCCTTCACCTCGATAAATCGGAACCCTGCGAAAATAATCAAAAGGAGTCTGCTGGCTCGCGGCGCAGGTGGTTCCCATATCTGCCAAAATTGTGCCGCGCATCGCCGTGGCTCTGATGCTATCTCTGACAGGAATGTTTGCGATCGTTCCGGCTGAAGCGACAACGGCGCCTCCCTGCGTCGCTCCCTGCACGCCCGACCCATGCGACAACATCATCGCCTGCGAGGTCTACGAGTGTGAAGATGTACGGCTGCTGCAGCAGGCAGGCGTCTGCGCGTGGCTCGATGGCTTGCCGGACCAGATCCGGGACTGCTTGACGACGTACGGCTGGGGTCTGGGCCCCTGCGTGCCTCAGTGCAGCGTGAACGACATCGGTGCGTGCCCGGACGAAGTTTGTGACAAGGCCGTGGCGCTTGGCCCCGGCGGCATGGAATGTGCCATCGGTGACCCGTGCCAGCAATGGATCAACTGTGACTTCCCAACGGTCTGCTCCGACCATCTTTCCGGTTGGCAAGACTGCGGCCCCAACGGCTACACGTGCGTGCGCCAAGAATACGCCACGCTCACGTGCGTCCAGGCGGGCAACAACTGTGTGGGGGCCCTCCAGGGCATCGGCATGACAGGCATCGTGCTGCGGGTGTGCGTCGAGAAGGCGCCCACCTGCGTGGATGTGGATGCGGGAAGCGGCTGGAGTGACATCGGTCCCGAGGTGTGCACCGACAACGGCGCCACCTGCGTGTGGCCCCTGGGCAACAGCGTTGCGAGCTTCGGTCCGGCATGCGTGATCGTCCGCGACGACTGCGTGGTCGTCCAGGACGGCAGCGGCTGGATCCACATGGAGCCCATCTGCGTCTACGATGAAGATGACGATGACATTCCGGATGATGTCGAGCGCGCCTTGTGTGGCCGCGCTGCCGTGCGCGACGCCATCAACCGCGCCGGCGAAGCTGGCCGGTGTGACGCGCCGGACAACTTCACGAAGAAGGTCCACAGCGCCAGCGTCTTCGTTCCCAGCGGCTACATCTACACGCAAGATGCGGATGGCGACGGGGTCCTCGACTTCGTGACTCTCGCCGGCCGCACGACAACCGTGGATTCGGAAGGCAACGTCCAGTCCACATCGGACAGCCGTGGTCCGTACCAGATCGACCCGGACGCGAGCGACCGCAACAACCCTGTGCCACGTGACACCATCGACGACACCGTCAACTGGCTGGTGGATGAGGTCGAAGGCATCTACAACGACGTCGATGGCGACGGTGACGGCGTGGCGGATGCTGCGGAGCCGTGGATGTGCCAGATCGAGGATCAGAACACAAACCTCGACGGCCACTGCAGCGCGGACATGCAAGACTACACGCCGCCTGTCTGACATTGCGCGTGT